>RECH01000072.1 GCA_007694125.1 Leptolyngbya sp. DLM2.Bin15 | reverse complement strand
GGGCGTTGCGATCGAACTTCCCTCACTGGCACGCCCCACCGCACCTATGTTGACTGAGACACACATGTCTGCCATGGTGGACGATATGTCTGAGCCCATGATGGACACGCCCGAGCCCATGATGGATGACATGTCTGAGCCCATGATGGACGACATGTCTGAGCCCATGGTGGGTGGCCCAACCATTGTGGACATTGCGGTATCCAGCGAATCCTTTCAAACCCTCACTGCAGCCCTAGACGCAGCCGATTTAGTCACGACGCTGCAGGGAGAAGGGCCCTTTACCGTCTTTGCCCCAACGGATGAAGCCTTTGCCGCGCTGCCCCCTGGCACCCTAGACGCTTTACTTCTACCCGAAAATAGGGATATTTTAGTGAGCATCCTCACCTACCACGTGGTGCCTGGTAACGTGATGTCAACAGATTTAGTATCCGGCGCTGTCACCACAGCTGAAGGTCGCCCCATCATGGTAGAGGTAAGCGAATCGGGGGTCATGGTGAACAATGCCTCTGTGGTGATGGCAGATATCGAAGCTAGCAACGGGGTCATCCACGTCATCGATCAAGTCATCCTCCCCCCCGACATGTAGACGAGTGTAGGGGTTTAGCCACACTAAACTCCTTATAGGATGATAGACCCACTGGATCATGTATTAAAGAACCTAGGTTTCCCAGGCACTAGCTTTGGGAAACCTAGATCGTTCAACCTATTCGATTGAGATTGCGAGGCTTCGACGTTATTGTTCAACATCCATGGACGCTCCCCCTTCGACTGAATCAGTTCATTGTCCGTCTGACCTAGACCTAATCCAAGCGATTCGGTCAGGCCAGGTCGATGCTCTAGACACACTTTATGAACGTTATGCCAAGCTAGTGTATAGCTTGGCTTTTAAGATGCTCAGAGATGTGGGCGAGTCGGAAGACCTGACTCAAGACACATTTCTAGCCCTGTGGCAACGCGATATTTATGATCCGTCTCGGGGGTCACTCAGTCGATTTCTCATGATCTACGTGCGATCGCGAGCGATTGATCGACTACGCACCAAAGGGACCCGTACCCAAGTGTTACAACGATGGCGAATGGCGATGAAAAGCGAAACATCCGGGATCAGTCCACTGGATCATGTTTCGATGGGCGAGCGATCGCGCATCACTCGGGACGCGCTTGAGCAGTTATCCGATGCAGAACGGCAGGTTCTGGAAATTGCTTACTACCAAGGGTATAGCCAGTCAGAGGTAGCTCAAAAACTGGGTATTCCCCTCGGCACCGTCAAAACTCGTTCACGTCAGGGACTCAAGAAACTTCGCAAGGCATTACAGCAATACTTCTAACTCTTCTGTTCTATGGCTCCCTCTGAACTACCTGAAAACTGGCAAGATCTGATCGCTGACTATGCCCTTGGCTCACTTCCACCGGAGGATATGGAGCAGGTGCAGCAGTGGTTGAGCGATGATCCGGCTGTGCAAAAAGAACTCCAGGCCTACCAGGAAGTTTTGGCGCTCTTGCCCTATGCTCTGCCGCTCTCTAAGCCTTCTCGTCGCGTGAAGCAACGCTTGCTGACGGCGGTGGGCGATCCGTCGGCAGGTAGCGCCTGGCGGCCTCGGCGGATGTGGCTGTGGGCAGCGATCGCCCTTGGCTTAGGTCTAGTGCTGGGGGGTGATAATCTACGTCTGCGGCAGCAAGTCGCTGATCGCGATCGCCTGCAGCAAGAGCTGGCCGCTGTCAGTGCCGAGCGCGATCGCCTGCTGTTAGAGCGACAAGATACCGACATCATTCTGACGGCCCTGGGCCAACCTAGCACCACCATTTACACCTTGCAGGGCGTTGACCCAGCAACACAAACCTATGGTAGCCTGGTGACCTTGACCGATCGTTCTGAAATGGTGCTCATTTCTCACAGCTTGCCGCCCCTAGCGGGCGATCGCATCTATCGCCTTTGGTCTGTGCCGGATGAATCGGCAGACCCGGTCTACTGTGGAGAGTTTAATAGTGATGAAACCGGCACCTCCCACTGGACAGCTCCGTCCAATAGCTGTGTCAATCCTCCCCATCAACTGCTGATTACGATTGATCGCGTGACCGATCCTCCTTTGCCAACCGGCCGACTGGTGATGGCTAGTAAAGCGTAGTCCATGCTATATCAATCACTTCTCAATAAATCATCATGCGCAAAATCCTAAGTTTGATGCTCCTAACGGCTCTCGCCGTTGTAGGGCTATCCTTCCTGCGTCCTGAGCAGCCAGCTCCCGCTACGGCATCCGTGGGCGATCGCCTCTACCAAGTTCACCAAGGCGATCGCCCCGTGCCCACCCTAGCGATCGCGCCAGAACCTAGCCAGGCGGTGGTATCGGAGTCAGTCACCTACGCCACCGTGGAGGGTACACCGGTAACCGGCTACCTAGCCCGCCCTGCGGATACAAGCCAGCCCCATCCGGGCTTAATCGTCATCCATGAATGGTGGGGGCTCAACGACAATATTGAACAAATGACCGAGCGCTTAGCGGGAGAGGGCTATGTGGCCCTGGCTGTTGACCTTCTGGGCAATGTAGCCGATACGCCTGAAGAGGCGCGATCGCTGGTGGAAAGCGCCGCGCAGCGTCCCGAGCAGTTAGAAGACAATCTCCGCCAAGCCTTTCACTATCTATCGGTGGAGCAAGGCGCTCCTAGCATTGGCAGCATTGGCTGGTGTTTTGGAGGAAGCTGGTCTTTGCGAACAGCGCTGATTCTACCCGAGGATTTGGATGCCGCCGTGATCTACTACGGGGGGCAGCTTGAAACCGATGCAGAGGTGCTGGAACCTCTGACCATGCCCATCTTAGGAATCTTTGGAGCCCTAGATAGCAATCCTTCTGTTGAGACGGTGCAAGCGTTTGAGGCTACGCTTAATGCCTTAGACAAACAGGCAGAGATTTACATCTACGATGATGCCGACCACGCCTTCGCCAACTCATCTGGTACCCGCTATAATCCCGAAGCGGCGGAAGCAGCCTGGGAGCGCACCATAACGTTCCTTCAACAACACCTCCAGATGTAAAAATCGGGAAGACTTAGAACTCTTCTCCGCAAGCCGTCCTCGACGAAGGGCGGCTTTGAGCATTGAGAGCCACCAACGACGCAAGCGGGTGCGGTATATTGCTCCACTTACCCGTCGGCGATCGCGTATAGATTAGGTTGATCGCTGTCGTCAATCTGTAGATCGCGATATCCTCTGATGTTGTGGCGGCTACATAGATCGGTGAAGTGCTGGAGGCCTTCTAGGCGCGCCGATAGTTCGCTCATGGTGTCGAGGTATTCGGCTAGGGCAATTTGACGGTAGAGCCATGGTTTGCCAAGACCTTGATTATGGAACATCTCTAGTTCAATTTTGGCATCTTGTGTTTTTTGCCAGCGTTGATCGTCAGATAGGCGGCTATCAAAGGGTGACATGCTGGCAATTCTTGAGATGCGTTCTTGGGTAATGTAGGGTTTGAATCGGGGAGTGGCAAACCGGTAGGCGGTGCTGAGCTGTGGGCAATCCTCTTTTAGCAGGGCGGCTGACCATTGCTGGGTGTAGTTCTTAAACTGCGGTAGCGTGGATTGCAGGACGGCTTGAGCATCTGCAAATAGACCATCGTTTAGCAGGAGATAGACTTCGGCGGCGGTAGCGGCTGCCCAGGTTTGGACGGCGGTGTCAGCAATCACCATGGCTTCGACGCTGTTGGCTGGCTTTGTTTGCAGGGCTTGGTCTGTCATGAACAAGCGTACCCGAGAGGCAACCTTCATGGCAGGGATTTGAGATTCGTTGGGATAGCGGCTGAGGGTGAGAAATTCAGCCTGTAGCGCTGCCATTTCTTGGATCAGCAGGGTGCGATGTAGATCGCTGATGGCTTGCCCTAGCTTTTTCTGTTCTTGAAGGCTACTTTCAACCAGAAGGTTTAGATAAGCGAGGTGGCCAGCGATCGCATCTAGGCGCTGGTTAACGTTGTCAAAGCCGGTTTCAATGGACGTTTGGATGGTGTTAATGGAGGTTTGAAGCTGGTTGAGTTTGTAGGCCATGTAGGCAAACCCGACAACGCTGACCCCCAAGTTAAGGACGCTGGCTCCTGCGGCAATTTGGGAGAGTTGCAACACCGATGAAAGACCACCTTGGATGAGCGACAGGCTATTCTGAACGGCGTTGAGCTTAGTGGCAGTAATGCTATGACCCACGATGTTACTCACAGCGTTGACTGGCCCCAGAACAGGATCGAATGGCATAGTCATGAGCTGTTGAGTTAGCCCTGGGGTTTCTAGCAGGTGTCGGACAATCTGCCCTGTCTCTGCCTCACGGATGACGCTTCCGAAACGAACTAAGCTGCCGTCTACTAGTCCTTGAATGATAGTTGGGTCTTTGACGAGCATTGTGGCGTTAATTAGCATTGGTAAAATCCTCGATCTTGGTATGATTTGGGCGATAAACACTGAGAAACCTGAACATTACAAGCGATATCAGGCAACCGCTCAAAGGCATCTTCTCTATCAAGTGGGCTGGCACCTATTCTAAACCCGCGCTCAATCAAGTCTCTGTCTTTGTCCGTTTGTGGATGAAGTGTCATCAGAATAATGTAAACACTATATTCTGAGCCTTCATACTCCCTCTGGATAGAGAGTAAGCTTTTGAGTGACTCATTGGCTACATCCGTTAGGAGAAGGTCTTGAGTTTTTGCATAAAGATATTCCCAATCCTCACGATAAATGCCTTCTTGATTTCTTATCTTTTTACACAGGTTCTCGGCGTCTGCCCCCACAACTAGTGCAAGATATTGTTCCTGGTTTTGGCTGCTCTCTTTAGTATTTAAAGTTGAATCATGACTTAATCCACCCGTATCACGACGCTTGTGTTGAGACGGCGAAGACGTGGTTTTGCGACGGTTTGCAGAACTACCATGAAGGTTGTCAGATATAAATCCAGCAGCAGCACCAACAACAACAGCACCAACACCGCCAACAACAACAATACCAGCAGGGCCAAGGGAGCTACCAATAAAAGCACCACCAACAGCAACAACAACAACAGCACCAACAATACCAGCGGCACCAGTAAGACTATCTAATGGCAGAGAACTTGACGAACTATCTTTCTTTAGGTCTTGATCGTTCGCAGTGTCTTCCGAAGGGTATTCACTTTGATTTCTTGGCTGAAAATTACTCATAGTATCTTTACTTCCTGATAGGGTTAGACGCTTCGAGGTTGATTACGATTTTTTACACATTGAGAGATGTCAAGTAACTTTTCCTTGGTGTGTTTTGCCATATCCTTGCTGCGTTCAGCTTTTTTCCAGCGCGCCCATTCGTCTTTGAAATTCTGTTCGATGATGACGCGCTGTTGCCTCAAAGCATCTTCCGCCAAGCACAAAATCCTCCTGACTGAGTGATCGAAAACCTCCTGGCTGGCCTCTACGCAATCTAAAGTCCAATTGCGAATTGCATTCAACAGTTGATCGCTACTTTGCTCTAGGGCGTTTGACCATTGTTCTGCCATTGCATCTGTATCAGGCAGCAACAGTTCTTCAAATTCTTGAGTTTTAGTAACATCATAAGTTTGGATACGTTCTGTTTTCAGGCAACTCCCCGTTTTGTGTTTCTCCTGACGTTCTCCAACTTTCACTTGTTGCTCAGTTTCCTGCTTCTCCATCTTCAAAACTGAGAGATCAATAAATTCTGGTGGCAGTTCTGGCGATTGGCTGGATATTTGGTTGCGATATTCGGATGCAATTGCATTCTGTAGATCTATGACAGAGATTTGCGCTGAACAATTTTCTAACAGCAGATTCTGGTAATATTGCTCCAGTATTAGTTGAACGATTTCACTGATTTGTCTAGCCTGAGCTTGCAGTTGAAAGCTGGTTCTAGCTTCTATGGCGTTTCGCATAGCCTGATAGAGACTACGAACAGCGCGTTCTGCATGTTCTAGGCTGCGCTTGCCTGCTGCATCGTCGGCTTGTACCACCTTGGTCAACCTTCCAGATGAAGGCTTGAAGTCTTGTACCTTGCGACCAAACAAGTCGTAGGACTTCGCGATATCTCTCGCTAGGACAGGACTCACAACCTCAGCAAGCTTCTCCTCAAGAGCATAGGCACTGTCATTGTTACGCAGGGCATCCCGGACAGGTCTGATAACAGATGTCGTTACCTCTTTCTTGATATCTGAAACTGTGCTTATGATTACCTTAAGCCCTTTTAGTTCCTGAGCATCAGCCCATGTATTGACTGAAGCAGTGCTTTTCTGCTTATCTTGAGCTAGCTCGTCCAGTTGCTTCTTCAGCTCTTTCACGGAGTATTTAAACTCTTTGTAGACCCGCTGTACCTCACTTTTTAGGCGATCGCCTTCTTCCCGAATTTGGATTAGTGCCGCTTTGACCTCTTCCTTGGTGCTTAGTTTCCGGGCTCCTATTAAAATGTCAACACTGCCAATCAGAGCATCAAAAGCAGTGAACGTGCCCATCAACGCAGGCAGGATCACCAGCTCAGCAAAGGATTCTTGCACTCTTTTCTGCAAGCATTGCCATAGCGCCTGTCCACCGC
>RECH01000267.1 GCA_007694125.1 Leptolyngbya sp. DLM2.Bin15 | reverse complement strand
GGGCTAAGCTGAATGATTTGGCGATCGCCACAAAACATCGGCTGGAAAAAATCAACCGTGGCATTGGTGATCGGAAAGGCCACCTTGGGATAGCAAAAGAAGGAGGGTAGGTCAATGCCAGCCTCGGCCAGAGATGCTTCGTAGGCATCGTGGCACATGGCGAGCACGTTGGCAAAGTACACGACGCCTGCAGCATCAGTTTCACGAAATCGGACGGT
The DNA here is from genome assembly GCA_007694125.1 of Leptolyngbya sp. DLM2.Bin15. Taxonomy (GTDB): domain Bacteria; phylum Cyanobacteriota; class Cyanobacteriia; order RECH01; family RECH01; genus RECH01. The sequence continues at coordinate 26,967 of RECH01000267.1, read as the reverse complement.
GCGGCGATAGGTATAAGACATAGGTTCAATCGATTCAGGGTGGGGATAGGCAACAACAATGGGAAAAGCTCTGTGGGCGATCGCCCGATCTATTCGCTAAGGTCAGGGTAGATGGCTGAATTCTGCCCTGTGATACATCAGGTCACCATTCGGACATTCTACGATTGGGCGTGTCAAGATCAAACTAATCGCATCCTCAACGACCGCAGGTGAGTCCTTTTATGCCAGCTACGCCAGACTCTCAACCGTCTATCGCTCGCCATTATCACGAACGCACCAAGTATGACCCCGATACTATCGCCGCCAAATCTCAGCCCCTAGACTGGAATCAGCAGCCGGTTCCGTTTAAGGACTATAAGCTAGGCACCTCGGTGGATCTCAAACTTTACCTAACCGACGAGTTTGATCCAACCGATGCCACCCACCAAGCTTGGCGGCGGCTGTCTCGGCTATTTCTCTGCAGCTATGGGCTGACGGTGAAGATGGTGACCATGAGCGGCGATCCGATCTATTTTCGGTCGGCTCCCTCGGCCGGTGGGCTCTATCCAGCAGAACTCTACCTGATCTCCCGAGGCACGCCTCTCTTACCAGCGGGGTTGTATAACTATCAGCCGCGATCGCATTCCCTGCTGCATTTTTGGGACAGTGAGGTGTGGTCAGGGCTGCAGGACGCTTGTCTATGGCATTCTGCCCTCCAGCAAACCCAGATGGCCTTGGTGACCACGGCGGTCTTTTTCCGATCGGCCTGGCGCTACCAAGCTCGGGCCTATCGACGCATTTTCTTGGATACGGGGCACCTGTTAGGCAATATTGAACTAGCCTGCGCCCTCAATGACTATCGACCCCATTTGATTGGCGGCTTTGTGGATGAATCCGTTAACCAACTGATGTATCTCAACTCAGACCAGGAAGGCGCAACAGCCGTCATTCCCCTCGCCGATCTGCTAGACGTGCAGCAAAATCTCCCGATCGCCGCCACGGCTCTACCGTCTAAAACCCATCGCGACTATCCCAAAATTGCTGATGGCGACCTCCTGAGCTACCTGCACCAAGCCACCCAGATTCATCCCGATCCCGCTCCACCCACCCAGCGAGTGTTAATTGGCCCCTCCCGCCCAGTGCAGCCCGAACCCGTTGCCCCACCTGCCGAACCCGTTCCCGATAAGTACAACTTTCCCTTTTGCTTAAAGGTGTCCACGGTGTCTGAGGCGATTCAATGGGGCGATCGCCTCGCTGACCTAGAGACCACCATGCTCAAACGCCGTTCCACCCGCGCCTACAGCGGAGCTGACCTCACCCTTGACGAACTGCGGGCGCTGCTCGATTTCACCTACCAACCCCAGCACTACATCGACCAAAGCTTCGATCGCCAGCCCGACTATTTCGACCTCAGTCTGATTGAGACCTTTGTGGCCGTATCTGGGGTGGATGGTCTAGAAGAAGGCTGCTACTACTACGCTCCCAATGCCGAAGAACTGCGACAAATTCGCTTCAAAAACTTTCGGCGAGAGCTGCATTACCTCTGCCTTGGGCAAGATCTCGGCCGCGACGCAGCGGCGGTGGTGTTCCATACCGCTGACCTAGAACGGGCGATCGCTCGATATGGCGATCGCGTCTATCGCTACCTGCATATGGATGCCGGTCATCTGGGTCAGCGTCTGAACCTGGGTGCCATTCGCCTCGGTCTAGGGGTGAGCGGTATTGCTGGCTTTTTTGATGATTCGGTGAATGAAGTTCTAGGCATTCCTGCCGATGAAGCAGTGCTGTATATCACGACGCTGGGACGCCCGAAGTAATCTCAGGTATTGCTTAGCTTGAGGCTAGGTAAGATTTCCGCATCCATCAGATTGAAACTACTACTGTTTAATCGATTGCGCGTTCGGATAGAAAACTGTAGCGTGTGTTAGGCGAAGCCGTAACGCACTGTCTTGCAAGGCTTTTATGCGTTACGGCTATGCCTAACGCATTCTACGAATAAATAGGAAAGCAGATGTTCAGTGAGTTTCGTAGCTAGATTTGTGATGAGACCATTAATCTTCGCCAGCTTGGGGCGATCGCCCGTTTTGAATCAGCAACTGGATAGCAAGGGCAATGAGTCCTAGGGTAGCGATCGCAAATAGGGCCGTCACCAAGGTGCTAAGCCCCATGACCAGAGTGCGCACCGCAATGGCAATATTGGTCGCGAAGGGGCTGCCGGTGGGGACTGGCTTATGGGCAAAGGTGTCGATAATTGAACGGGTGAGGAAATAGAGCGCCGTACCCAACCCGCCGGATACCGCGGCCCCGGTGAGGCATCGTAGGGGCGTGGGTGGCGTATCGATGGAGTTGGACGTTGGCGTTTTGGGATCGGATGACATAATCAGTTCCTCATGGCTCAGCACAATAGCAGTTAGGTACCCGGATAGGCGATATGGATGCCGCTGGCAGTGGATTGGGTCACCCACAGCTCTAGATTGGGATCGGGCAGGCTAGCCCGGACATTGGCCTGGATCTGAGCAGCATGGTCAGCGGATTGGGCGATCGCAAATACCGTGGGCCCAGAGCCGGACATCATCACCCCTAGGGGATTACAAGCAGCAAAGGCGGCTTTCAAGTCAGCAATGATGCTATGGGCAGGCAGGGCCACTTTTTCCAGATCATTATGCAGCAGTTTACCCACCGCTTCTGGATTGCGGGAGGCGATCGCTGCCACCATGGGCCCAGAATGTACCCGCTGCTGCCGCCCTTGAATGCCTTCAGATTCAGACACATAGGTAGCGCTAAACTGCTGACGATAGGTTTTGTAGGCCCAGGGGGTGGAAATGCTCAGGTTGCGATATTTGCCGAGCACCAAATGTAGGCAATCTAGACTGGGCAAGGGCGATAGGATTTCCCCGCGTCCCGTGGCGATCGCGGTGCCGCCAGCAATACAAAACGGTACATCTGACCCGAGCTGCGCGCCTAGCTCTTGCAAATCCGACTGCGTCAGTCCTAGGTTCCACATCAAATCCAAGCCCACCAGCACCGCTGCACCATTGGTGGAGCCACCGGCTAGCCCAGCACCCACGGGAATATGTTTATCGATGGCAATCGCCACGCCGCCATAGCGCTGAAAGGCTTCGGGAAATTGGTCTGCCATCAAGGCAGCGGCCCGATAGGCTAGGTTGCTAGAGTCATTGGGCACCAAGGGATGATCGCAGGTCACCCGGATTTGGTCAACGCCAATGGATTTTAGATGTACCCGATCGCTCAAGCCAATGCTTTGGAGAATCATGGCCATCTCATGGAAGCCATCGGGGCGATCGCCAATAATTTCTAGGTATAGATTAATTTTGCCCGGAGCGTACAGTGTATAGGCCTGCATGGAGTCCATCACGATCAGAGAACAGGGCGCATTTATTCAGAGGAGGGAGCGATCGCTTCTTGGGATAGCACATTGCTGAGCGCCACCCATTGGGCAACCCCCAGTTCCTCCGCCCGCGCCTGAGGGGATACTTTTAATTGTTCCAGCAAATGACCCAAGCGATCGCGATCGACGATGGATTTCAGATTATTTCGCAACATCTTCCGCTTGGTGGCAAATCCTAGCTTGACGATCATCTCTAGGTGTTTGGGAAGGGTAGCCACGGCTTCGAAGGGACGGGGGACAAGCCGCACCACGGCGGAGTCTACCTTAGGCGGTGGCTGGAAGGCGGAGGGTGGCACAGTACAGATCAGCTCGCAGTCGGCAAGATACTGCACCCGCACCGACAATGCGCCAAAGGTACGAGAGCCGGGCTTGGCACAAAGCCGCTGGGCCACTTCCTTTTGGGTGAGCAGCACAATCGATTCGTAGGGCACAGCCGCCGGTTTGGCGATCGTGCCCAGCAGCCGTTCGACGATCGGGCCGGTGATGTAGTAGGGAATATTGGCCACTACTTTGTTGGGGCGTTCTTGCCCAGACGGGGCGATCGCTGCCGCCAAGTCTAGGTTCAGAAAATCTGCTTCGATCAATAAAAGCTGGCTGGTGGACGGAAACTGCCGCCGCAGCGATCGCACCAGATCCCAATCAACCTCCACCGCCACAACGCTTTCCGCCTGCTGTAAAAGGCTTCGCGTTAAGACACCCGTGCCTGGGCCAATCTCCAAGACGCGATCGCTGGCTGTCAACTGCGCGGCATCCAGGATCTGTTTGAGCACCCGCTCACTGCGCAGCCAGTGCTGACCAAATTGTTTCCGAGGGACATGTTTCATTCGGTGATCCTACCTCGGAGAGCGATCGCTCGTCCAAGACCTAGCGAGTATGGCTTGATTCATGGTCTCAAGAGATTCTCGCCATGGTCGTCATGGTTCCGCTCATCGATGCTTGATGGATCGACGTCTCAGAGGAGCGATCGCTTCTCTATAAAATCAATTTTCGGAGGAGCGATCGCTTCTCAATGAATCAAGAGCCGCTCATGATGGACTCACTGGACTTGCTGGCTTTCATTGACAAAACAGCATCTTGATCTGGACGGTAGAAAGCACCGTTGTAATACAGTAATCCGGTTCCTCTGCTCTCTAGGTCTTCTATCGAAATAAGGTACTTTGTTGCTGAGATGAGTGATTCTTTGACCCTATTAGAGTATCCAGCGAGTTCTTCTCCGACAGCATGAATCTTTCCAAGCTCGAATTTAGCAGACTCGCTAAAATAGGAAATATTTTTGAAATCACTCCAAATATTTTCTGCTTTCCCTAAAGCATTCCTTAAATCTAAAGACTGCTTTCTAAGGGATTGCTTGGTGTACTCAAGCAGAGACGGCTCAAATGCTTGTCCTAGCTGAATTTCAAGCGTGCTACCAAGGGCATAGCATTGCCAAGATGTGATCGCCCGAGTGATATTTTGCCGTGTTGTGCCAACAAGACCTGCAACTTTCTCAGCATTGCCTCGTTTGTCTTTCCCTTGCTTGACGAGCTGAACAGCATCACAAATCTCCTGCAGCTCTTTTTCAACGTGAAAGACCCAAAGCTTTAGCCCGGATAAAGAATCAAGGTTGGTTTTCTGAAGATTGACTAAAGTTGCGTGACGCATTTCATCGTTCTGACTCAAGGCATGGAAATTCGCGCTCACATATTGGAGGAATTCTACCCTGGCGCGCAGATCGCTCTCTTCTTTGGCAACTAAGAAGTAAAGGATATTTCGCAGCTCCTCAAAAATGGCTTGGGTATTTCTTTGGATTTGGGTGAGAAAAAACTGTCCTGTAATAAAAGATAAGACCGTCCAGATTAATAGAGGAGCCACAAAGCCAGCCATACTTGCAAGACCAGCAGCTCCCGCTGTGCTGCCGTTGCTCACCACTGTAGTCATCTTCAAGCCTTTCAGAGCCGGGTTATTGACGTGGGTCATGAGATGACCGAGTACGCCAGGTGGCATGACAACTCTAAAGCTCTGACCGAGGGCTATGGCAGAGGCTATCTCTGGTACGCTGCCGAGCAAACGACTTAAATTGTCATTCGTTGACATCCGTTCCATTCTTAGACGGCCGATGAGATCATCCGGATCCATTTCTGGCTTTAGCCGCATCATAATAAGCTCGTCATCAGGGCTTTTCAGGGTAACTGATAGGGAGTTAGAATTGGGGCTTGATTTTGGGGTGTCTTCTGAATTCAATGCTGACAACTCCTTCCTGTTAGGTGTGTTTTATTCTGGATATCAGAAATGGCTAGGATGATATGTCCTAAGCCTATTTGGCTAGAGTTCCCAGAATTGGGCTGCTAATTGAAAATACTCTAGTGATGTAATGCGTGAACAAAATAAAACCCTGGGATCGTAGCGAACCCAGGGCAAAATGACGTTATGTTCTCATGTCTCGAACTAGAGGATGATATCCATCCAATCTTGAAGCGGCGGCCCTAATGGAGAGTTGAGGGGGTCGCCAAGGGGTGGGAGAGCACCCAGCAGAACAGCGGAACTAACAAGCCGGTTGCGATCGTAACAACGGTAATAACTTCCAAGCCTGTCATCAAATCGGTGGTGATCATAGTCGCCTCTCCTGTGGATTGTTGGACTGAGGCGCGTTCCTTCGGGATGTCTCCCTACTTCCGTTCTCTTCTTGCCTAAGGTGAACCTGTGAGGACTAAGAGAATGAACGAAATCTGCTTTCTGTATTCATCATCACAGAGTTGCGCTGCAGATGCAATGCCATGTGTCAAGGTTTGCTTATACGTTGATTCACCCCCTCGGGCATAGACACAAGCCTTCTATATATAGAGAGCGATCGCTCCCCAAAATGCGCGTCGTGACCCAAGAGGCTACTTGCCCCCACAGGTCAGGGGTTCCAGCCCTGAGATCCGGGTTTTAGGCAACATGCTTTTACCACCTCACTAAAATTTAGGCAACATTGCTTGACACTTCGTAACATTTGCTGTTACATTTATTTACATGAGGCAGCAAGGTTAACCAACACCCCGCTAGCCGCCCCGCCGAATCAGTAGAACCGCAGTTAATGATGCTAACTAGGTTTCTACGCTCACCCAACGGCGGGTTCTCAAAGGCTCATTGTTCTATCCCTGAAAGGAGTTGCGCCATGTTTGCACCAGTTGTTGTCCTAGTTCGCCGCGTTATGGGTGATCCCAAATTCATCAAGGTTCGTGGTCAAGCGATCGCCCTTCACTCGCAAGCCATCACCCGTTTTTGTAACAAATTTGGTATCGATCGCACTCGCCGGCAGAACTGGATTCGCCAAGCGCGGGACAACGGTAAAAAGCTGGGGCTACTTGCCTAACTCCCGATCGGAACTGCTCGGCAAGCGACGGTGGGACGTATAACTCCCTTGCCCAGCGCCTCAATCCAATTCACGTCAACCCTTCAATAGTTCAAAGGATACAAACTATGGATATGTTTCTTCTCGGTGCATTGTTCTTAATCGGTTGGGCCGCCGTTGCGGTGATCGGAACCCAAGCCTACTTCCGTGGTGAACAAACCAAGCCTATCCACGAACGCAACTGGCGTTCTGATGGCTTCGAAATGGTTGCCATCACGGTCACGGGTCAAGAAACCGACTACAGCACCCGCACCCCTGGCTATGGCGCTATGGATGCCTACACCAGCAGCAACCTGCCCAGCGCATAACGTTCAGGCAGCGTCCAAGAACCTCTAAATTTCGAATTTCATCAACCAAACTTCCTAATCCGTCAAACTGACGACTCTCCTTCAACATCCCAGCGATCGCTGGGGTGTTTTTTTTGATCGCACCTGAAGAGGAATGGGCGATCGCTGGATGATCGAACAAGATTAACGTCATGCCATACATACAACAACAGCACCCAGAACGGCGACATCGAGGGACTTCCTGCTTAGTGTTGAGTCTACATAGAGGTGTTTTAGTAGTCAACAAGCCTCTCTATTGTGCAGCTCTAGGAAATATCAACGACCTGGTTGGGTGCTGTTGGATTAAACCGGAACCAATTCAACTGGAAATCGATATTGACCTCCTATCTATTGATATTGAACTGTTTCTGGAAAAGGAGTTTTTAACCTCCTTGTTATTAGAATAACGCTTGTCTCCAATTGATCCCCAACCTCGAAATCAAAGTTTACGATAGGGTTTATCAGGGGTTTCAATGAGACTTTCTACCTAGTGGGTGGATTGCTCATGGGATCAATGCTCCCTAGATCGGTCTAATTCTCTGTAGAACGCCCCTTGACTTGCAACTGAGGAAAAGTCCAAAAAAGTCATGATTGAAACAGTAGCGATCGCTCCTAGGGGCTAGCCCTAAATGATCGGCAAGGTTGACTAGCCTCAATAGCTATGGATCCTAATAGTGATTCAGTAAAAATACTCAATTCCTCTAACGTTCTGGGACGAGATGGTAGTCATGGGCGATCGCTCTCGGCTGGTAACCTCAGACTCCATAGCCGGCTGCGGCCGTGCCAACCATAGAGGTTTATTGATGAACCTTTGGCTTGCTAGTGATGTCCTTCATCCTTCAATTTCTAGGAGGCGATCGCCACTCGCTCCAAGAAAGGATAGGATAGGATCGTTACAGCTTCTTTACAGTGTGACGTCCCGACCGGGTTTGGTATAGCCAATCAATGGTGTTCCCATGCTCCGACAAGGCAGAACGGGGGAAAGCCCCTCGATACTGCGGTTTGGGTCTACACCGTTGCGCTATTCACCCTACAGTCTGTTTTCTTACCCTGAACCTATGACACTTCCCATTCGCAATGTTGCCATCATTGCCCACGTTGACCACGGCAAGACGACTCTCGTTGATGCACTCCTAAGACAGTCCGGCACATTTCGCGAGGGAGAAGAGGTTCCAGACTGTGTGATGGACTCCAACGACTTGGAGCGAGAACGGGGTATTACGATTCTTTCAAAAAATACTGCCGTTCACTATAAAGACATTCTGATCAATATTGTTGATACGCCTGGACACGCCGATTTCGGTGGCGAGGTGGAGCGCGTCTTGGGTATGGTGGATGGCTGCATCCTGATTGTGGATGCTAACGAAGGCCCCATGCCCCAAACCCGATTTGTGCTGAAAAAAGCGCTAGAAAAAGGGCTGCGGCCGATTGTGGTGGTCAATAAAATCGATCGCCCCCGGGCCAATCCCCATACGGCGGTGGACAAGGTCTTGGATCTGTTCATCGAGCTGGGCGCTGATGACGATCAATGCGAGTTTCCCTACCTGTTTGCGTCAGGGCTGTCGGGCTTTGCCAAGATGACCTTGGAAGATGACAGTACGGACATGAAGCCGCTGTTTGAAGCGATCGTGGAGCATGTGCCGCCGCCAGTGGGCGATCCCACCAAGCCGCTCCAGCTTCAGGTGACCACCCTCGATTATTCCGACTACCTTGGACGGATTGTGATTGGACGGATCCACAACGGCACCATTCGCTCGGGGCAACAGGCAGCGCTGGTGACGGAGTCTGGCAAGATTGTCACCTCGAAGATCACCAAGCTGATGGGCTTTGAAGGGCTCCAGCGGATTGAGCTGGAGGAATCATCGGCGGGTAACCTGGTAGCGGTGTCGGGCTTTGCTGATGCCAATATCGGGGAAACCATTACCTGTCCCAATGAACCCATGGCGCTGCCGTTGATTAAGGTCGATGAGCCAACCCTGCAGATGACCTTCTGCGTCAACGATTCTCCCTTTGCTGGGCAAGAGGGTACCTACGTCACCTCACGGCAGGTGCGCGATCGCCTCATGCGAGAGCTAGAAACCAACGTGGCGCTGCGGGTGGATGAAACCGATTCGCCAGACAAGTTTGCGGTATCGGGTCGGGGTGAGCTGCACTTGGGCATTCTCATCGAAACCATGCGCCGGGAAGGCTACGAGTTCCAAGTGTCTCAGCCTCAGGTGATCTACCGGGAAGTAAGTGGTCAGCCCTGCGAACCCTACGAGCTGCTGGTGCTGGATGTGCCAGAAGAAGCAGTGGGCGGCTGTATGGAACGCCTAGGTCAGCGACGCGGCGAAATGCAGGATATGCGCGTGGGCGGCAATGGTCGTACCCAACTAGAGTTTGTGATTCCAGCGCGGGGGCTGATTGGCTTCCGGGGTGAATTCATGCGGCTGACGCGGGGCGACGGCATCATGAACCACAGCTTCCTAGACTATAGGCAACTGTCAGGGGATGTGGAAACTCGCCGTAACGGTGTGCTGATTGCCTTTGAAGAAGGAACCGCCACCTTCTATGCCATGAAAAACGCTGAAGACCGGGGTGTTTTCTTCATCACGCCGGGTACCAAGGTGTATAAGGGCATGATCATTGGCGAACATAACCGCCAGCAGGATCTAGAACTCAATGTTTGCAAAACCAAGCAGTTGACCAACCACCGTTCTGCCACCGGGGATGAACTGGTGCAACTGCAAACACCGGTGGACATGAGCCTAGAGCGCGCGTTGGAATATATCGGCTCGGATGAGCTGCTAGAAGTGACGCCAGAGTCTATCCGCTTGCGCAAGGTGTCGAACAAAAAGTTGGCGAAGCAGCGCTAAGACGTAATGACCTGATGACCTGACGATGGTGATGGGCGATCGCTCCTTGTGAGCTGATAACAGCCCTGCGCATGGATTCCAGAACCCTCATCCTCGGATGGGGGTTTTGCCTTAGGTGCCGTTGGGGGCGATCGCCTCTGAAGATCCTCAGAGTATAGTAGAAAGGTAGGTTTACAGAAAGGGTAAGCTATGGCCACTCGTTCCCCTCAGATTGCCGTCATTGACTACGACATGGGCAATTTACATTCCGCTTGTAAAGGGTTGGAAAGAGCTGGGGCCATCACCCACGTGACCGATTCCGCTCAAGACCTGTTGACGGCTGATGCCGTGGTGCTGCCCGGTGTGGGTGCTTTTGACCCGGCTATGCGCCATCTGCGATCGCGAGATTTAATCCAGCCCATCCGGGATGTGGTGGCCAGCGGCAAGCCGTTCTTAGGAATTTGTCTAGGTCTCCAGATTTTGCTAGAAGGTAGTGAAGAAGGCAGTGAGGCCGGGCTAGGAATCGTCAAGGGCATGGTGCGTCATTTTCGCTATGAACCGGAGATTACCGTGCCTCACATGGGCTGGAATCAACTGGATCTCACCCAACCCCAACATCCTCTGTGGCAAGACCTCCCCCATCGCCCCTGGATGTATTTTGTGCATTCCTACTACGCCGATCCGGCCGATGACCGGGTCACCGCCGCCAGCATCACCCACGGCAGCCAAACCGTGACGGCAGCGATCGCCCAGGATAACCTGATGGCGGTGCAGTTTCATCCTGAAAAGTCCTCAACATCAGGGTTGCAGCTTCTGGCTAACTTTGTCACTCATGTGAACAGCCAGCAATTGGTGAGCCTTCCATAGCCTGCCAATCACCTGAGCATTTGATTCTGCAGAATCAGGAGGGAAACCAATAGCGATGACAGGGGGAAACGTTGGGCCAGGCAACGCTCAGTTCCGAGCGCTGTTTGAAAAGTCGTTGGATGCCATGCTCATCGCTGATGATCAGGGGCGATATGTGGACGCTAACCCCGCCGCCTGTGACCTGCTGGGGCGATCGCGTGAACAAATCATTGGACAACAGATTGCTGACGTTATGCCGCCGGGTCTGAGTTTTGAGACGGCATGGCAGCAGTTTCAGCAGCATGGGCAAGAACGGGGCGAAATCCAGATTTTGCGGGGCGATGGTTCGATTCGGGATGTGGACTATGCTGCAACAGCGGATGTATGGCCCCATCACCACCTGTCCATTCTGCGAGATATAACGGAACGCAAGCGCCTAGAGCGGCAGGTGCAGGATCTGCAGCAGCAGCTTGAACAACATGCCCAAGACTTAGAGCAGCACAATAATCAGTTACAGGCTGAACAGTTTCAACAAAAACAAGTAGAGGCAGCATTACGGCAGAATCAAGACCAGCTCCATGTCTTAATTGACGCCCTGCCGGTGTGCATATCCTATATCGATCGCCATCAACGCTATCGGTATGCCAATGCCAATTATCAGGTATGGTTTGGGCAAAGCCCGGCAGAGCTTTACGGAAAAACCGTGGCAGAGGTCGTCGGCGAGGATGCTTATAACGTCGTCCAGGGCTATCTTGAGCGGGTGCTGGCGGGAGAAACGGTGACCTATGAGGCAACCGTGCCGTTTCCTAAAGGTGTCCGCCATATTCATGGCACCCTGGTGCCCGCTCTCGATCCCCGAGGGCAGGTACAGGGCTACTATGCGGTGATCTTGGATTTGAGCGATCGCCATCAGCTGGAGCAAGCGCTGCAAGATAGCCAACGAAAATATCAGACCCTCTTTCAGATTCTGCCGGTGGGCGTTGCCATCACTGATGCGGAGGGATATCTAGCTGAGGTGAATCCAGCTTCTGAGGACATCTTGGGCATCTCCCTGGAAGATCTGACTCAGCTCACCTACGATGCCTCCTCTTGGCAGATTATCTGTCCTGAGGGCAATCCCATGCTGCCCTCAGACTACGCTAGCACCCGGGCGCTGCTGGGAAATCAGGTCATTCGAGGGCAAGAGCAGGGGCTTATGCGCCCGGACGGTCAGATCCGCTGGATCAGTGTGAGTGCTGCTCCCATTCCCCTGGATGACTATGGGGTGGCGATCGCCTTTGTCGATATCACAGAGCAAAAGGAGATTAACCAAGCTTTACGCCGCAGTGAAGAACAGCGCAAGCTAGCGGTCGATCTATCCAAAACCGGCTGCTGGGAATTTAACGTGGCCACCGGCGAGGCTTGTTGGAATGACAACCAATTTTTGTTGATGGGGTTATCGCCGCTGCAAGAAATCAGTCACTATCAAACGTGGTGCGATCGCGTTCACCCCGATGATTTAGCTGGGGCGGAAGCTGCGTTAAACCTAGCTTTGGAGACTCAAACAGATCTAGAGGTGGAATATCGGGTGATCTATCCCGACAGCACGGTGCGCTGGATGCTCAATCGAGGGCGCGGTATCTATGGAGCAGATGGCACAGCGGAGCGGATGGTGGGCATCATGCTCGACATCACCGATCGCAAAACAGCGGAAGAAGCCTTGCGACAGAGTCGGGCTTACTATGAGTCATTGACCACCGTCATGCCCCAAGCCCTGTTTCGTAAAAATCGGGATGGGGTGATTACCTTTGCCAATCCTTCTTTTGTGCATAAACTGGCTCTTCCGTCCGTTGATGTGGTCGGGAAAACAGTGCATGACCTTTATCCCCCAGCCGTCGCTGAGCAATTTACTGCTGATGATGACTATGTACTTGAAACCGGTCAAGTGCTAGATAAAATTATGCCGTTCCCAAATGGTGATGGCATGTCCTATGTTCAAGTGCTGAAGTCTCCCCTGCAGGATGCTGATGGGCAGGTTATTGGTACTCAGGGTATGTGTTGGGATGTGACCGATCGCGTTCTCCTAGAACAGGCGTTACAGGCTTCTGAAGCTAAGCTCAACACCATCCTCAACAGTACGACCGCTGCTATCATGAGTGTCCAAGTGTTTGCCGATCGCTCCTATCGGTATGACTACTGCTCAGCCGGCTGTGAGTCTATCTTTGGCTATAGCCCAGAAGCTTTGATTGCAGATTCAGGGCTTTGGTTGTCGCGGGTGCATCCTGAAGACATAGAACAGCATATTCCACTTTGCTTTGAGAAGATCTTTGCGGAATTGCCCTGCCAATTTGAATATCGGTTTTGCCGGAACGATGGTACTTGGTGCTGGTTATCAGTCGTTGTCACGTCTCAGTGGCAGGAAGAGCTCCAGGGGTGGTATGTGACCAATGTCCATACCGACATTAGCGATCGCAAGCAGGCAGAGCTAGAGTTAGAAACCACCCGTCAGTTTTTGCAGCGTATTCTCGATCATTTACCTGTAGCAGTCTTCGCCAAAGATGCCCAGACTCTGGCGTTTGCGCTTTGGAATCCTGCCTGTACTCACCTGATGGGCTATCCACCAGAGGCTGTCCTGGGTAAAACCGATTATGATTTATTTCCGGCCGAGCAGGCAGATCTTTGTGTATCTCAAGATCGAGAAGCGATCGCTAGCGGACGGTTGATAGACTTACCTGAAGAAGTGATTGCCACCCAGGATGGCAGTTTTCGCATCATCCATAATCGCAAGGTTGCGGTGTATGACGCGGACGGGCAGCCTCAGTTTGTCATTGGCATTGTTGAAGATATCACCGAACGGCGGGCGGCAGAACTAGCGCTGCGTCAGCGAGAGCAGGAGTTTCGCGCCCTAGCCGAAAATGCTCCTGATATGATTTTCCGCTGCGATCGCCAGTTTCGCTTTCTCTACGCGAATCCTAAGGGTGCAGAGCTGAGCGGAATACCAGCCTCAGACTTTCTAGGGCACACCAGCCGTGAGCTAGGATTTCTGAATGCAGTGGTCGAGTGCTGGGAATCGGCTATGGATCTAGTGTTCACAACGGCTCAAGAACAGACCCTTGAGTATGAACTGCCACTACTGGGGAGCGATCACGTTTTTTATTCTCGAATCGCGCCAGAGTTTTCATCGGAAGGTCAGGTGACCTCGGTGTTAATTATCATTCGCGAGATCACCAATCTAAAACGTGCTCAGCAACTGTTGCTGCAGCAGGCAGAACAAGAGCGCTTGCTGAATACAATTACTCAACATATTCGGCAGTCTCTCAACCTAGATCACATCCTATCAACAGCTGTTCATGAGATTCGATCCTTATTGCAAGCCGATCGCGTCGTCGTCTATCGCTTTAACCCAGACTGGAGCGGCAGCATGATTGCCGAGTCGGTTGTGCCTCCATGGCTGACCATTCTGGATAGAAGTCTTCACGATCCTTGCTTTGTTGGGCCGTTAGTAGACGAGTATCGGCTTGGTAAGATCAACCGAATCGATGATCTCCACAAATCACACCTAGCACCGTGCTACGTCAACCTGCTAAATCAACTGCAAGTTCAGGCGAGTTTGGCTGTTCCCATTGCCTGGGAAGATAACCTCTGGGGTCTGTTCTGTGTCCATTACTGTGCCGCACCGCATACATGGTTACCGTGGGAAGAGGATCTGCTGCGTCGTTTAACAACTCAATTAGCGATCGCCCTCCAGCAGTCAGAGCTACATCAACAGGTTAAACAATGGAATCGTAATTTAGAGCAGCAGGTGCAGGAGCGCACAGCAGATCTTCAGCAGTCGTTAGATTTTGAAGCGACGCTCACCTCCATTACCGATAAGGTACGAGATAGCCTAGATGAAGAACAAATCCTAGAGGCTGTGGTAGTGGAGCTGGGGCAGCGCTTGGGCGTAGAATGCTGTGATACGGGTCTGTATAGTGACGATCGCACAACGTCTACCATCACCCATGAATTTGTGCGATCGCTCCCCTCTACCAAGGGTGCGACTTTTCTAATTGCCAACAGTCGCCACACTGAAGTGTATCCCGTCTTATTTCAGGGAGAAACCTGTCAATTCTGTGATCTCAGCCCCTGTCGCTCTAGCGAAGAACATCCTTACTTCGCGGTTTTAGCCTGTCCTATTGTGACTGATCAGGGAATTTTAGGAGATTTATGGTTGTTTCGATCACGATCGGAATTCTTTAGCGATGCTGAGGTGCGCTTGGTGAAACAGGTGGCCAAGCAATGTGCGATCGCTCTGCGGCAGTCACGGCTCTACCAAGCTGCCCAGAGTCAGGTGTTGGCACTGGAAAAGCTGAACCGCCTGAAGGATGATTTCCTGAGTACCGTGTCCCATGAACTGCGCACCCCCATGTCGAGCATTAAAATGGCGACTGACTTACTGGAAATGCAGCTTCAGCAAATGGGATTGTTACCCAATGAGTTAGATGCATCAACCAACCTGCTGGCTCAAACTCCTTTAGCACGCTACGTTCAAATCCTTAAAGACGAAGAACATCGAGAAATTAACTTAATTAATGATCTGCTTGCTTTAACCCGTCTAGATGCGGATATAGAACCGCTAGTGTTAACCTCACTACACCTGCAAGACTGGCTGCCCCACATCCTAGAGCCTTTTATGATGAGAGCCCAACAGCAGCAGCAAAATCTTACGCTTACGCTTGATCCATCCTTACCTCTGCTAGTAACCGATTTGTCTCACTTCCAACGCATTCTCCATGAGCTGTTGACCAATGCTTGTAAATACACTCCGGCTGGCGGCATGGTCAATCTTGCAGTGCGGGCGAACCTCGGCATTCTAGAGATCGTCGTGGCCAACTCCGGTGTCGAAATTCCGGCGTCTGAACGCGATCGCATCTTTGATCGTTTCTATCGCATCCCCAACCATGATCCTTGGAAGCATGGCGGTACCGGACTAGGGCTCGCGCTTGTCCAAAAACTTGTCGCCTGTTTGGGTGGAACGATCCAGGTGGACAGTGGCGACCATAGAACCTGGTTTACCCTGCAACTGCCGATCGCGCCGGCGTCCTGAGCGTCTCTCCCCACCCATGACCGACACTCATCAGACCAATCAGATGCAAGCCCTGTTTTTCTAAGACGGCTGCCATGGCTCGGGATTTTAAGAATGTCTACGGATATCTCTCAAAATAGATCGAATAGCCTTTTGGTAAGGACATTGGCTCTCAATAAAGGAGGAATCTTAGATGACTACCAGCACAGCGATTCATGGGCTAGAGCAATATGCCCAAGGTTACAGCGTCGTTTTGAGCTACCCGGCCAATAGCCAGCGGGTTTCGGGGCTAACTGTGGGTGAGCAATACCCCGTTCTCAACCAGGTGATGACGCTGACATCGATTCAAATTGTTGAACAGGGGGGCGATCGCTCTTGGCAGCTTTGTTTTGAGCCGGTCTAGGGTGAGCTGGTTGAAAAGCTCGAATCCATGACCCAGTAGCCCTAGTCGTCCTACACTGCCGGTGGAAAATGTCTGCACCGGCCTGCTTGCATGGCTGTCGGGAGTACGTCGTCGCTCAAGGCTTCAATCCCGATGAGACGAGGGTTGAGCGAAGTCGCAACCCGGCAAGCTGCATTGCATGGGGTCTATCTACTTAACGGTGGGTGAACGATTGGGCTAACTATTCAGAAACTCTGCATCTGCCTCGGGCAGTGATGGGTTAATGCTAATGCCGGATCCCATCTCAAAACCAGCCGGTGTACCCAAACGAGGACGAATCTGGCAAGACCAGTGAAGCTGAGGTTCATTGGCCTTGTAGCGAGCGGCGGTCATGATGGCAAAGTTGTAGGCAGGATTGTTGAGCTTTTGGTAGAGCTTGAGCAACACCTGCTTAAGAATGCTGGCAAACTGAACCACTTGGTGGGGGGTGATGGTGCCAAAGTCAGCACTGTGAACCTTGGGCAAAATCATCACCTCACAGGGCACCTCTGCCGCATAGGGGACAAAGGCGATAAATTCGTCGTTGTCTGCAATCAGCCGTTGGCGATCGCACAGCTCAAACTCCAGCATGTCGCAGTAGGCGCAGCGTCCCCAGTCATCAAAATATCGTTGGGCCTCATCCTCTTGCCAACGATAGTGGCGCGGCACAATGGGGGTGGTAATAATCTGGGAGTGGGGATGGCGTAGGGAGGCTCCTGCGGTTTGCCCATGGTTGCGGAATATGATGATGAACAGGTTTTGGGGAATCGCCATCAGCGTTAGGTAGCGCTGGCGATAGGTTTCCACAACCGTGCTGACGGCCTCCAGAGGCATCGTGGCTAAGGTCTGATCATGGTGGGGGCTTTCAATCACCACCTCATGATGACCATAACCCGGCAGTTCTAGGTAAATGCCGGAGAGCGATCGCAAAGGTTTGACATCGGGCGACAGGGCCGGATACTTGTTAGGCACAACCCGCGTCTGCCAGCCTTGTCCACTAGCATCCATCAACTCCAGCAAGATGGATTCGTTGTGATAATGGCAAAAGGGGCAGCGGGCCCGCTCCGCATCACTGGACGGTAGTTCACTGGCGATGGGAAACTCTTGCGGACGCTGGCGACGACTGGGCGCATAAATCACCCATTCATGGGTCGCTCGATTGAGGCGAATGTGGCTATTATTCATGGGGCATATCCATTCAACAAACACAGGGAGCGATCGCTCCATCTGCATTGCTAGGGGGCTGAACTGAATCGTTGAGGCTCACATGTTTCCTCAATTATCTAGGCTGTTCTTCCAGAACAGGGACGATTAGAGCCGAGCGTTAAACTATTGCAACGTCAACCTGCTGCGCCAGGGGCAGATCGCATCATGGCTCCTGCTGCTTGCCTATACTGGTCTAAATCATGCTGGAGACGGGGATGCCCCTGCGAAATAGCTTTTAAGTCCTTTGGATCTCATCCATGGGAGCATCTGCTTCACTGGCATCCGTTGTTATGGTATTGAGGCTGGCACAACCGCCACCCTAGAGCTTACGTTCACCTTCTATAGTTTGCTTTAACCCTAAGAGAACACCATCTATGACTGTTAAGACTACTCTACTTGCATTCACCCTCGGTACCTTAGGAGCGATCGCGCCAACCATGGTCGCCACCGCTAATCCAGTGGTAGAGGCTGAAACCACCGCCGGCACCAATGATAGTTTTGCCACCCGAGAAATGCTGCCCGCCGGTACTACCCACGTCCTCGGTTCCCTCGTCATCGGGGCTGACCTAGAGGCCTCCGACTATCAATTCTCAGGGCAGTTGGCACCGGATGAAGCCGACTTCTACACCATTCCCAATCTACCCCCCAATCAACCCTTCTATGCCTGGACGGATAACAGCAACAGCGGCATTGATACGGTCATGGGCACCTTCAATGGCGATCAATTGCTCCAGGTAGATGATGATGGCGCACCGGTGGGCAATGGTCTGGCCTCCGCCGTGGGGGGAACGGTCAACCCCGATGGCACGATTCGCATTGGCGTGTCTGGCTTCCCTGACTTTAGCTTTGATGGCATGGCCGATCCGCCGCCGAGCTTTCCTGGCGATCCCCTTCCCTCCAGCAACTTTACGCCCCAAGGGGGAGACTACAGCGTCTATCTCCAGCTCGGAACCAGCTCCCCCATGGACATTGATGTTGAAACAGCGGACTATACCTTTGCAGAGACCCTCATTCCGGGCAATGTCGATGTGATTACCCTAGACGACCTGCCTGCCGGGGAGTCGTTTGTCGTGTGGATCGACAACAGCGACTCCGGCGTTGACACCATGCTGGGCTGGTTTGATGCCACCGGTGATATGGTGGACTTTAATGATGACGGCAGTCCCTTGGGCAATGGTCTGGGATCTATTTTGGTTGGGGAAGTCGCTGATGATGGCTCCCTAGAATTTCGAGTCACCCTGTTCCCTGATTTTGACTTCACCGGAGAATATACGGGGCGGATGCCGGAAATGCCCAGCTTTGAGCCAAGGCCCCACGGTGTTGCAGGGGAGTATGACCTGTATGTGAAGCTGGGGATCGATTCTCTTCCCGGCGATGTGGATTTCTACACCTTTCCGGGTCTCCAGCCGGGCAGCGAATTTGTGGCGGAGGTGACCTTGGCCAACTTCGACCCCATGCTGGGCTGGTTTGATGATCAAGGGCAGTTGATTACGGTGGATGATGATGGCGGCGAGGGGGTCTATCCGCGTCTCGTGGGTACGGTGCCGTCCAGCGGTCAGGTGACCCTAGCGGTGACGTCCTTTGCAGACTTTGAGTTTGACGGCAGCCACCAAGCGGTGAGCGACTATGTGCTGCGCTTTGATGCGCCTACCCGTTAAGGTTTATCGTCTGGTCTAATCAGCGATCGCCCGGCCCAACGGCCGGGCTTTTTTATGGCTTGAATCGGGTCTGCCGTGGGTGTTGCTCAGGGTTGACAGGAGTTGTGGATTTCCCCGGATCCCTATCCTGATCTCCCATGCTAGGTCGGGAAGATAGGGGTAGGTGCTCGTGGCCTTCGCCGGCGGTGTTGGCTAGACAGAGCAAACTTTTAAGCCAAGGCCACCGTTCGATTCATGGGGGGCGTGGCAGGGCTGGGGATCTAGGCGATCGCACTCGGGCAGGCGATCCCATGGCATGGAATCAATGATTCACAACGAGCGGGGGACACCTTGAAAAAATTTCATTGGCTAAATCTAGCAGAATATGCATCCTTGGTGGGGTTGGGGGTTGGCACCGTCGCATCTATTGTGTCGCAGCAGATGCTGTTTACCTCAGCACCCCTCTCTTTTTTGGTGTTGTTGAACCTAGCGAATCGGCGACGATTGGAGGCCATGACCGGCAACGATATGGCGATCGCCATTGCCCAGGTGGATCAAAAGGTCAATAAGCATTTAGAACTCCTGGATCAACAGGTGCGATCGCTGCCAACCGTGGAGGCTGTGGGCCATCTGCGCCAGTCGGTTCTGCGGAAAAATCGCGAGGGGCTAGAGCAGGTTGCCAATGGCGTGAAGCGCATGCAGCAAGACATGCAGCGTCGTTTGCAAGCGGTGGAAAAACGCAGTGAAACCCTGAACTCAGAACAGCTTGTGCAGATTGCTGAGCAGTATGGCGCTCTATCAGATTCCCTGGGGCATGTGACAGCTCAAGTCCATCGGCTGTCCACGTCTGTGAATACTGATGGCGTGGGAAGTGATATTGCTCAGTTGAAATCGGAGGTGGGGCAACTTCAGGCCAACCTACAAAAGCTCGCCGATCAAACTCGTCCGACACTCACCTCCGTGCAAGATCAGGTGAGTCATCTCAATCGCCAAATTCAAAAGTTGCCGCCGCCCTTTGACTCCAGCGCCATGAAGCAAGAGGTGGGTGAGCTGATCAAAATGGTGTCAGACATGGTGCCCAAGCGAGACTGGGGGGCGCTGGTGGCGGAGATGCAAGCGCTGCATCGTCAGCAGGAAATGCAGGCCCAGGTGGATGAGGCCATTCGCCAAGATCTAAAATCCATGCACCTAAAGGTGACGTCACCCAGTGCGCCGGTGGATGTATCGGCCCTGCGCAAGCAAGTGCAAGACTTAGCTCAGCGTCTTGATTCAATACCGCCCCCGGTGGATATGACAGCTCTATCGAAGACCGTGGAACAGCTGGTTAAGACTGTCAAGGGAGCGGTGCAGGATACGGTGCCGAGGCAAGATTGGTCGGTGTTGCAGGCGCATGTTCAGGCCCTGATGCAGCAACAACAACAGCAACAGCTTGTGGCCAATGAGCTGCAGCAGGATGTGCAACGTTTAGAGCAGCAGCTTCAAGACATGCCCGCCGCTCCCCAAATGCGATCCCATGTGGAGCAAATTCTGCGGCAGCAGCTTCAGGAACTGGGGCAACAACTGCACCGCCAGCTTCGCCAGCGCCCTACGTCGCCTCAGCGGTTGCCGTCGATGTCGCTCACCAACGGCAACGGTAAGCACCATACTCTGACGACTCGCTCAGACATGGATGGAGAGAGTTTAGATACCTTAGAGCCGGTGCATTCAGAAGAAGAGTTTCAGTTGCGCATTGAATCGATGCTGCGCCAAGAATTGGCAGATATTAATCAGCAGCTTCAATCCTTACCCGATGGCTCTGACTATGAGTTTGTGTTTGATCTCGGTCATCCAGAAGCACCAGCGACATCGGCTCAGGTGACAGAAGCGATCGCCAACAACCGGGCGACCCTAGAAGCGGCCCTGGCCCAAACCCAAGAGCGGCTGATTTTGATTTGGCCTTGGTCGAGCCAGTGTGATTTGGATGATGCCATGCTGGCCCAGTTTCGCGCCATGCTGGAACGGGGCTGTCATTTAGATCTGGGTTGGTGTCACCTAGCCGATCGCACGGAGCCTCGGTTTTTGAGTGTGATTAATCAGCGGTGGTTCATCAATCCCCTAGAACGAGGCACCTTGCACAATACGCTGCAAAAATTCCTCACCCTCAAGCGCCAATACCCCCAGCATTTTCAGTTCAAGATCTTGGGTACCATCGAAAACTTCTTTGTATCGGATCAACAGTTTGCGGTGTTGGGCATCAAGGATACGCTGATTACCCAAACGGCCTTTCCCCATTTAGAACTCAAGTTGCGCACCACCGATCCGCTGGTCATTCAACGCTTGGTCGATCGCTTTGAATCCACAGAACTCGACTCTAACGATCTCGATGCCTATTGGAACCGAGCCGTGACCCGCTATGATCTGGGCGATAAGCCCGGTGCCCTAGCTGACTTCGAACATATTCTGTGTCTGGCGTCTGACGATGCGCTGGCCTACACCTATCGGGCAGCCGTGCGCTATGACTTGGGTGATAAAGCTGGAGCGACCGCAGACTTAGATGAATCTCTAAACCTAGAGGCCAATCAACCGACGGTCTACTGCAACCGAGGATTGATTCGAGCAGAAATGGACGATCATCACGGGGCGATCGCCGACTACAGTGCAGCCATCTGGGCCAAGCCGGACTTAGCCATCGCTTTCTTTTACCGAGGCTTGAGCTACCAAAAGCTCAACAACGCCACCGCCGCCCTCACGGACTACCACGAAGCGATTCGCCTAGAGCCTAGTGCAGCGATCGCTTACTACCACCGCGCCATCATGGAGCAGAAATTGGGCGATCGCCTCAGTGCGTTGGCCGATTTTGAGCAGGCCGCCCAGTTGTTTGCCGCCCGCGGTAGCCAAGCCAATGCTCAGCGGGCCAAAGCCTGTTGGCAAAAGCTGCAAAATCAGTAACCTGCTGCAGAAAGTCTAGGGAAGGCGCTGCCAGTCTAGGGTCTGGGCTGACCAGCGCAGGAGATGGATGGGTTCTTGCTGGGGCCAAGCGGGCAGTCCTAGGGCAAGGCGAGGGGCCAGGGTGGCCAGGGCGATCGCTTCCGATGGCGCACAGATGCCCTGCCGTACGAGATACTGCACACCGGCCAGCAGGGGCAGGGTCGTGCCTGAGAGGGTGCCGTCTGCTAGGCGGGCCGTGCCTTGGATCACCTCAATCTCGCGACTATCCCAGGGGTAGCAACCATCGGGCAACCCTAGGGGAGCCAGGGCATCGCTGACCAGAAAGAGACCCTGGGGATAGGCCTGGGGCGGGCGATCGCCGCGCCCTATGCGTATCAGTAGATCAAGCATGGTGGGAGCCACATGCACTCCGTCGGCAATCACGCCACAGAAAACCTGGGGACGAGTGAGGGCAGAGCCCAAGAGGCCCGGTTGACGATGATGCAGGCTGGGCATGGCATTGAAGGCATGGGTGACCATGGATGCACCTTGGTCAAAGGCGCGGTTGGCCTGCTCTGCCGTGGCTTGGGAATGCCCCAGACTGACGATCATGCCTTGGTTTACCAGGGTGGGAAGCACCTGGCCGCTGCTGTCGAGTTCGGGCGCTAGGGTGATTACCTTGACCAAGGATGCATAGTTGGCGAGGACTTGGGAGACCTGCTCTAGGGTGAGGGGGCGCAGATGTTCGGCGGGATGGGCACCCCGTTTTTGGGGATTGAGGAACGGCCCCTCTAGGTGAACGCCCAGAATACGCGCGCCGCGATCGCCCCCCTGATCACAAAAGGCTGCCACAGTCGCCAGGGCACGGTGAATATTGTCCAGCGAGGTGGTGACCAGGGTAGGCAAAAACGCATCCACACCTTGCTGCCAGAGAAAGCTGCAGATCTTGTCTAGGGTTTCGAGGTGAGCGATCGCCAAGTCGGGAAACGCCAGGCCCAGCGCGCCATTAATTTGCAGATCCACTCCGCCCGGTGAGATCCAGTCGCCACCTACATCCAGGCTGGCATGATCGAGGCTGGCAGCATCAGGAGCGATCGCCGCGTCCATGGGCTGGATGTGGGTGAGCTGTCCAGCGGTCAAGCAAAGTTGGTGAAGGCCGTCGCGGTCGGGCAGGCGAGCGTTGATAATAGTGGAGGATTGGGCAGCCATGGGCAGGTATCTAAACGCCGATCTGCTCCAATCTTCCCACAGTCGCTTGCCCCGCATGGGGTATCTGGTGTTGAATTCTATGACCCATCCGTTTGTTGGCATCATCATGGGCAGTGACTCCGACCTGCCCACCATGCAGGCGGCGATCGCCATCTGTGAAGACTTTGACGTGCCCCACGAGGTGGCGATCGTCTCGGCCCATCGCACCCCCGAGCGCATGGTGGACTATGCTCAAACCGCCCACACCCGAGGGCTAAAGGTGATCATTGCCGGAGCTGGTGGTGCAGCCCATCTGCCAGGCATGGTGGCCGCCCTCACGCCCCTGCCGGTGATTGGGGTACCGGTGCTCACCCGCACCCTCAACGGTGTGGATTCCCTGTACTCCATCGTGCAAATGCCAAGGGGGATCCCGGTGGCCACGGTGGCCATTGGCAATGCCCAGAATGCTGGACTGCTGGCAGTGCAAATGTTAGCCAGCCATGACGCCACGCTGCTGCAAAAGGTGCAGCAGTATCGGCAAGCTCTACAAACCAGCGTCATGGAGAAACAGGCTCAGCTTGATGAGCTAGGATATCAGGCATATTTAAAGGAGATGTAGGGGACTGGCTCAGTCTGGTACATGATTCTGGTACATGATTGGGGATTGGACATAGAAGATTAGGATGTCGGAGATAGAAGGTAGAAGGATGACGTCCAGCACCTCTGACACCTAGGATCCTGATGCCTAGGATCCTGACGCTGAAGAGTCTGATGTCCAAGAATCAGCCTTCTCTCACCGATCGCCTGCCCATAGCTCATGGAGTAGATTTCAGCGGTGGACACAGAACATTTGTCTTACCAACAGCGGCTGCAGCAATATCGGGAACAGTTTACCGAGGCAGTTGCCCAGAACGCCCATCGTGATCCACAGATGCGATCGCGGTTTAATGAGCTGCGTCAAACCTTGGATCTCAATCCTCTGGCGGTAGGTGAGCTGGAGCAGAGTATCATTCAAGACCATCTATCTGCCTTAGCTGATGCTGGCGGGCTAAGTGAGCCAGTGCCCCGCAACACGCCCCAATCCCCGAGCGATCGCCCTGTGGTATCGGCTGAGGAGCGATCGCCCGAACCCCAAGACACGCCCCCGCCGCCCAGCGATCGCCCGGTTGCTGATCAATTGCCCGATCCCCCTGGGATGCAAGAGAGTAGAGCGTCTCAGGGCGAGGAGCGATCGCAGCCTGGGTCTCTACCGCCAGAAGAGGACGAAGAAGACTTTTCCATAGAACCTAGCGATCTTCGAAAAGACTGGGTGGATCGCTATAAAAAGGCAGTCTGGGATGCAACCCAGCGGGCCCTCCCCATTCGAGATGAGGATCGGCATCATTTAGAATCTCAGCGGCAGGAACTTGGCCTCACCCTAGACGAAGCCGTTCGCTTTGAAGCAGAAGTGATCGAGCAGGTGAAGCAAGAGGAAGATGACTATCAACACCGTTGTCAGCAGTATCAAGACGTGGTCAGGGAGGTCTGCGCGGTTGAATGGCCTCCAGGAGCCTATGCCGAGCACTATCTAAAACAGCGACAACAGGACTTGGGTATCCACGATAAAGATCTATCTATGCTGACAGATCCCATCGTGAGTGCTGCGCAAGCTGACGATCATGATGATCATGATGACCATCCACCTGCTGATGTGGAGACGCCGCAGGATGCTGAAGAGGTCTCTCCCAACCCGCTGGAAGATGAGTTGTCGGTGAAGGTGCAACGCCCCAGTACGGCATTTAGCTATGAGGACGATGGGCAGATGAAGGCTAGCCCCCTGACTCCCTCGGATCCACACATCAATGATTTTCCAGAGGACTACCAAGCCCTAGAGGTTGCCCTAGCCCAGAAGCGCTGGCAAGATGCCGATCGGCAAACGCTCGTCATTTTACTCAAGCTAACGCAGCGAGAGGACAAGAAATGTCTGGATGCATCCTCAATCCGTGAGCTGCAGTTTCAGGATTTATGCGATATTGATCACCTGTGGAGTGCCAATAGCCAGGGTAAGTTTGGATTTTTGGCTCAGCGTAGCATCTACCAATCCTTGGTCGGGAACTATAAAAAACTTCCTCAGCGATCGATCGCCTTTGCCAAGGAGGTGGGTTGGTGGTCAAAGCCGTTACGGGTGTTCAAGGTTTACACCTGGCTTGATTTTGACTACACCCGAGCCCAGCCAGGGCATCTGCCCGCCCTATGGTTTTGGCAACTTCCCTTTTTAGAATCAATCTTGGCTGGGGGCTTTGGTACGGGGCGCGGGTTTTGCGACACGGATCCAGGAACGTTGAGTACCTTCATGGCACGCTTGGGGGTGCATGAATTGCCTGACGATATAGCTCCACCACCGCCATAGACTCCGTGGTTGCCCTAGGGTGAACCGTTCGTTGGGCTCGTTACCCATAGGGCGATGGCTACCAGTCTTGACGACCAGTTTTTAGACCAGTCTTTAAAGGAGGCCTTTAAAGGAGGCCAAAGCTCAGGACGCCTTGCTGATCCAAATCAGGGTGGGGCGATCGCTCGGCTGGGGGCACGGCCGCAATATCGTAGGCGGGGATAGGAGCTGGAGAACGCTCGACAGGCAAAGGCTCGATCGCTTGGGGTAAGGGAGTATGGGCTGGCTCAGGGTTGGCGATCGGTTGATGGGCGATGATGCCACTATGGTCGAGGACACGGGCGATCGCTTGCTGGCGACGCAGTTGGTCAGCTTTGATGCCCTGGTAAGTATTGCCCAGCCCTGGCGCGTCCCAACGGTTGGTGGATGGGTTGAGGTAGGAATACACCCGTGCTTCTAGGACAGCATCCGCGCCTCGGTGCCCCCGGCGATAGGCTTCCTGTAGGCGATCCACATAGCCGCCCTCGTCACTCAGGGCCGCCAGGGGGGCTTGGTTGGCTAGGTCAATACCGTTGATAATCACCTCTTGGGTGAGGTCGAGGTTGCGACGACCCGCCAGCGATCGCAGCAGTTGAGTTTGCCGATACAGCCGCGCTAGCTGCCGTTGATCGGCCTCCTCGGGAGACTGGGCACCGTGCTGGTAGGAGAAAGTCCCAAGATTCCAAACGCCATTCCCCGGATCGCGATGACCGTAATAGGCCGGGGTGCGATCGCCTGTTACGGTACGGGTTCCTTCTGCCGCACCGATCGCCTTTGCAATAATCGAATCGGGGCCGCCTTGAAAGAGGCGATCGCCCTCCCAGGGTTCGCCGGAAATCCAGGCATAGAGGCCGCTGGGATAGAGATCTTGTTGGGACGGTTGGGGCGATCGCGGCTCGGGTTCTGGGGGAACTGCCTCGGGACGGCTAAATAGGCGTAGGGTTTTGGCAACAATTTCGCCCACATCGGTGCCTGCGGATTCCCGATTTCCAGGGCTAACGCTAGCGGCTGAAGGCAAGGGCGTGAGGCGAGGTTGGCTGAGGTCGAGGGCGATCGCTTTTGGATGGGAATGGGGGCGGGCAGGTTGCACGATACCGACGTCAGGCTGCGGTACAGCGGGGCGATCGCCAGGCGAGACCTCTGTGAACGCTAGGTGAACAATAAGAATGGAAAGCAGAAAGGAGGGTAAATAGTTCAGGAGCCCCATGGCCATGATGGGCCAGCGATGGATCCAGTCCCTTAAACCGGCGGGAATCGTAAGCTGCAGCTTGGGCTGATCCCAGTCGTAGTCAGGGTTGGCATGAGCTGACATGGCTATGAAAACTGTGCGCGAGGATGGTTGAGTGGGTGTTAGTCCGGCAATCATAGATGACAACGGGTTGAGAGAACA
>RECH01000166.1 GCA_007694125.1 Leptolyngbya sp. DLM2.Bin15 | reverse complement strand
CGGAATCTAAGCTGGTAATGGGTTTGACGTTGCTCAACCCAGCCTAGGCAAAAAGATTTGTCAATCAACCAGCCACAAACCTCATCCAGTTCAAGGGCTGCCTAAGACAACCTGCCAGCTCCTCTCTGCCTGCCCCCTAGATCTCCCCTAGACCATGAAGGACAATCTTGTCAGGTTTGAAGCTATTCAATCGTTAGCCCCTAGAAATTTTGATCCATCATCACTGATCGATTAAGTCTAGCTAATCGTTCAAACAGGGTGATAATGTTTCTAGTCTTTTATAATTCTATCGAGTAGTCTAACATCGTCGGCTAGTTGACAGTCGGGCATGGGTGCAACATCTAGGGCGAAGGCGATCGCTCTCAACCTCAGCCATAACCTCCCTTTAATCTTTAGCCGCTAGCAAGCCTGCTGGCCCATCGCATGACCCTTTGTTCTCTACCATTATTACCCTACGACTTGGCCCAACTATCAGGGCCCATCACGGATCCTGTCCAGATCTTTCTGATTATCATTGCCATCATGCTCGTGGCTCCCTTAATTGTGGAGCGGCTCAAAATGCCGGGCTTAATCGGCTTGATCATTGCCGGTGTGATTGTGGGGCCCTATGGTCTCAATATTCTCGAACGCGACGCCACCATTGAACTCTTGGGAACCGTAGGGCTTCTGTTTCTCATGTTTTTGGGAGGCTTAGAAACCAGTTTAGAAGATCTCAAGGGTAATGCCAAACAAGCCGTAACCTTTGGGCTAGCCACCTTTCTATTACCCATGCTCCTGGGCACCGCAGCCATGCTCATGCTGGGCTACGACCTCTTAGCCGCGATCCTGGTGGCCTCCTGCTTTGCCTCCCACACCTTAGTAGCTTTGCCCATTGTGTCGCGGCTGGGGATCATGCGATCGCGGCTAGTCACCGTGACCTTGGGCGGCACCCTGATCACCAATGTGTTGGCCCTACTGGTCTTAGCCATTGTCGTGCGTGCTGCCGAAGGTGAACTCACCCTTGGCTTTTGGCTATTCCTGATTCCAGCCTTAACCATCTACACGATCGCCACCCTCGTAGGAGTACCGATTATTGGACGGTGGTTTTTCCAGAAATTTGGGCAAGATGAAGGCGCTGAGTTTATTTTCGTGCTCACCACACTTTTCGTTGTGTCATCCATTGCCGGCATGATCCAAATTGAGCCGATCGTGGGAGCGTTCCTAGCAGGCATTGCCATTACCCAACTGATCCCTGCGCTCAGCCCCTTGATGAACCGGATTCAGTTTATTGGCAATACATTATTTGTGCCATTTTTTCTGATCTCAGTGGGCATGTTGGTCGATCCCTTAGTCCTCATTCGGGAACCCCAGTCGATCTTGGTTGCCGTTGTCATGATCGGGGCAGAGTTAATTAGTAAATATAGTGCTGCCTGGGGTATCGGTCGATGGTTTCACATTCCCCACAATGGGGTGATGGTGATGTTTGGTTTATCGGTTGCCCAAGCCGCTTCAACCCTAGCAGCCATTACCGTTGCCTTTAACATTGACCTCGTGGATGAACTGACGGTCAACGGCACCATTGCCATGATTTTGATGAGCTGTATTCTATCGCCATGGATTACTGCTCGCTGGGGTAGTCGATTACAACCTCAAGAACCCCAGGAATCTGTTTCAGAGAATACACAGTGGGGTAGACGGGTTTTAGTACCCGTTGCGAATCCTAACACCGAAAATAATTTATTGCAGTTAGCCTTGATGCTCGTCAAACGAGGGCAGGGCACCTTGCTGCCGATCCACGTGGTATCGGATGCTGGGGAAGCAATTTCTCCTGCATCCATGACTCAACAATCCCAACTGCTAACCGCTGCCGAACAAATTGCCCATGCCGCTGTTGCCCAAGTTGAAGCCATTGGTCGGGTTGATGATTCCATTGACAAAGGCATTATCCGCGCTGCTATGGAACGTCAAGCAAGCTTAATTGTTTGTGGCTGGAAAGGATATTCCACCTATCGCGATAATTTCTTCGGTGGAATGCTAGATAAGATTGTGCGATCGGCTAACGTTCCTGTTTTAGTGACTCGCTTTCCAGTACCCATTAAAAATACCCGCCGGGTGATTCTTGCGGTTGACGAAAGTGAAACCACCCAGGAAGAATTCCTGCAAACCATTACCCTTGCGCAACAAATCTCCGATGAGCTGAAGGCTAACCTACAAGTTCTGCAGCTTGTACAAAGTAGCGGACAAAGTCGCTACAGAGATCTAGCGTTGGCTCCTGATCTACGGGTTGACACCATCCAGGGGAATTCGATCGCCAAGGTAACTCGTCAACTGGAACCAGAGGATCTCCTCCTGCTCACGGCCAGCAGCCACCGCATCGGTGAACCCCTACTAGGACGGGCTCCAGAAGCGATCGCCCGCCGTTGTCCGGAGGTGTCAATGATCGTGGTGCATTATCCACGTCAGCCCAAGTCCTAGGGTTTACCCTGCTCAGTTGAACAGATCGTCAGGCCCATCGTCAAGGCAATCTATCGTTAAACAAAAGCTTTAGCTAGCCTTAGCAGGCGATCGCACCTATGACAAGGGGATCAGGCCCCTTGTTTTTTATGTCTATACATTTGTTGCCCTGTCTAGAATTCCATGGTATGCTTTGCCTTAAGTTTTCCAGTTTAATGTATATCGCTTAAGCATCCTGCTATAAGCCACAACATCCAGTTTCCTCAGCAATACATGGATAGCTTGCAAGGCCTGTATGCTTAGCAAATGATTGGAACCAAGCATTTTTCCTGTATCGTCCAAGGCTGGTCTTTATTGAAGATTCTTTCCTGTGCACTGGCTGCAAAATCAGTCGTGCAGGGAATTTGGCAGTCTTCAGTCAGCACCAACCTTGCGTTAATCAACTGTGTGAGGGTGTAACGAACGTAATGCGTACAAATCAATATCTTCGAAGACTGCTGTTCTTGCATCTGGGTATGTCAGGACTGGGGTTGTTGGGTGCTGCCATGTTAGGTGCTACCCCAGCTTATGCATCCCCAACGATCTCTCCTGTCTTCGATGGATTAGATAGGGATATGATCGATGGGGATGGATTAGAGCAGAATGGATTAGATAGGAATAACCCTATCCCATATGACCCATATCATGCTGCTCAGGTCGATGAACGTCCTTGGGCCGTGGGGGTTGAGGATGACATCAACGACGAGTCTCTCCACAATGATCCCTTATCAGGTGGGGTGCGGGTGGAGGATCTAGATTCAGCGATCGCCCTTGACGCCGCCCCGCTCCCTGTTGATGACGAGGGAACCATAGACAACCTTGAAGAAAGCGTAGGCGTAGAGCCGGCAATGCAGCTAGAGGCGATCGCCCCTGAAGGCAACCCCATGGCTCAGGTGACCTCGGTCAGCCAGCTCAGCGATGTACAGCCCACCGACTGGGCCTTTCAGGCGCTACAGTCCTTGATTGAGCGCTATGGCTGTATTGCTGGCTATCCCGACGGCACCTTCCGAGGCCATCAGTCCATGAGTCGCTATGAATTCGCGGCGGGCTTAAATGCTTGCCTAGAAGGACTAGCGCGAGCTGCGATATCTGCACCTGACCCAACCGTCATTGAACGTCTGCTAGCAGAGTTTTCTGATGAGTTAGCCAGTCTCCGTGACCGAGTCGATACCCTAGAATCCCGCATTGCGCTGCTCGAAGGTCAGCAATTTTCTACGACAACGCGCCTCTTTGGGCAGCTCGTGGTGGGTGTACAAGGACGCACCGACAACCGGGCAGACTTCTTCCCTGTCGATGGAGTGCGAGACACCGATGATCCCTCCACTCAGATTAACCTGATTACCAATGCGCAACTCAGTTTACTGACTCAGTTTAATCCCAACAGTTTGCTCCTGATTGGGATGCAGGGTGGGTCAGGCTCTACCGCACCGCGCCTCACCAATGACACCCGTCTGAGCTATGAGGGTAGTACAGACAACAGTTTACAGCTCAGCGATTTAACCTATCGCCAGCTCATTGGCGACAACTTTGCCATTGTTGTTGGCCCCAGAGGCGTCAACGCCGTCAATGTCTTCCGAGGTGCCAACCGGGTTGAAAGCGCAGGCTTTGGGCCCCTATCCGCATTTGCCCAGCGCAATCCAGTGATTAGTGTGGGCGGCGGCGACACAGGGCTAGGCTTTGACTGGCAGGTTGCACCCTGGATGAGTGTGCAGGGCGTTTATGCCACCAGTAACGGCCCGGATCCAGCCCGGGGTCTGTTTGGGGGAGACTTTGGGGATACCGTGCTAGGCACACAGCTTGCCTTTGCGCCCACCGATACCCTCGATATCGCTCTTAACTATGTCAATGCCTATACGCGATCGGGAAACCTCCGCAACAGCATTGGTGATAGTCAAGTCACGGCCGCGAGCACACCACTGAATACCAACGCCTTTGGCGCAACGATCGCCTGGCAGGCCACCTCCCGCTTCCGGGTAGGCGGCTGGGCAGGCTACACGAATTCTCAAATTCCAGGGCGATCGGGAGATGTGGAAACCGTCAACTGGATGGCGTTCCTCAACATCGTTGATCTTTTCAGCAGCAATGACCTGCTAGGGCTGTATGTGGGGCAGCCTCCTAAAATCACCAGCAGCAATCTGCCGCTGGGCCAGAACCTCCCCGATCGCTTAGCCGGTGGCCCGGGAGCCGCTGGTGGACAACCGGGAACCACCACCCATGTAGAACTCTTCTACCGCAACCGAATTACCGATAATATTGCGATTACTCCCGGTTTTATCCTGGTTTTCAATCCTGGCCATACCCCGAATAGTGAAACTGTCCTCATTGGGGTTTTACGCACCACACTCACGTTCTAATGCAGGCGTTGCTGAATGGTCGTAGGATTCCGCAATCGTTTACTTCGCAATCGTTTACATGGAGTTTCAGGGCTTCTAGCAAGAGGTTCATACCCTCATTCAGCAACACCTAACTACGCTGGTTAGTCTATATTCAGAAGGTTTACCATGACACAACATTTTGCTCGACCTATCATGGGACTTGGCTTGGCAGGCGGAATCGCGATCGCCTCCATCCTCCCAGCCCAGGCCCAACGGTCTGATATTCCCGTCACAGGGGGACGGTTGATTCTCAACGACACGTCCATCTTTGTCCCTGGTGAGATCGTCAACCTCCCAAACGGTGAACGTGGATTTCTGTTACCCAACGGCTCCGTGGTGACCGGTACCCCTGGCAACTTCAACACCGACGATCCGCGCACGGTTGTTTACGACGGCACCGTATCCAACTCTTTGTTGATTCGCACTCGACAGGGGACTATTCCCCTCAATGCCATTTTTCAAGTCTCCACCTTTCCGGTTTTGAGCACAACCCCCAACGGCGTACCGGCGATCGGTGATACAGGATCTGTCTTAGGAACCCTGACATTTCGAGGCTTTACGGCTGCAGGAGAGCCCGCCTTTTTCAACAACGTTCCCACAGAACTGGAATTTCAGGTCACGGCTCTCAGGCCCTCGTCCGAAAATCTGCGGGCTGGGGCTGCCAATGGCGACCTTAATATTGCTAACCCCACAACCGAATATCGAACCTTGCCTACGGTTTTAACCGAGACAGGTTCTGTGGATACCTCCGGGGGCAGCTTTGGTGTAGGTCGATCCACAGCAGTGGTCTTCGTCCAACATCAACCTAATGACCCCGTCACGGGCGATCGCGTTGCTCCTGTTGATTTTCCAGGTCTTGGAGCAGATGCATTCAACATCGAACGTTTTGGCATCACCTATGCTGCCGACATTGCCACCAATTTGACTGGCGGATCGGTCACCGTAGCGGATCCACCGGGTTTCGGTACCACAGGTAGCACCCCCGCCTTACCGCCAACCGTCATATTCACCCAGCCAGTCATCACCATTGTTCCCCAATTTACCCCCGGTAGCTGGAACCCTACGAATCCTTTTCTCGGTAGCAGTCAATTCACACCTGTCTTACCCAACGTTTTTGGCGTTGTTTTCGTCTTTATCAGTGTGCCTAGTGGACTCGTCTTTGATCCACCGATCTTAGCCAGCGCCGATCAAAGTAGCGTTGGGTTTGAGTTTGAAATGACGCCTCGCCCCGTGCCCATTGGCCTAGCAAGCCGTGTCTTCCCTGGCATGTCGGGAGAGCGGATGCGCCATGATTCAACCTTCACAGCGATTACCGAGTTTCCCCAGCATGTTAACATTCGCGATCGCTTTACGGTCATCGTAGAGGGACGAGAACTCGGTGAATTTAGCCCTGGGGATACGGTTGTCTTTAGCGACTATGCCGACCAGCTTGGCGATCTGCTCATCGATGGAGAAGGGGTGACCCGCTTTGTCATTGGTGGTATTGAACCTAGCGCCGATCTTTCCGACCCACGGATCTTTCCGGTACGCCTTGAATTCAATACCGATAGAGCTAGCTTTGAAATGCGTCCAACCCTCCTAGATGACACGGTCATTGGCTCTAGTCCAAGCTCTAGTCTAGAGGAGGTACTGCAATCGTCTGAACATCCCGTTGATGCATCACCAGAAGGGGCGATCGCATCTGGCGTTCATACCGTTCAACCCTAGTTCATGAGGACGTTCTAGATCACTCTGTAGACTATCCCTCGTTCTATT
>RECH01000073.1 GCA_007694125.1 Leptolyngbya sp. DLM2.Bin15 | reverse complement strand
GTCTGTACTTCAGCGTAGACTATCGATTCTAGAGGGCTTCTAGAGGGTTAGCTTGAGTACCAACCCCCTTCGACAAACCCATTATCCTGCAGCTCTTAACTTAGCTGGCTTCAGGAGGCCACCTTAGCGGTGGAACGCTGCCGTCTAGACGGAGTAGAAGTCTTAATCGGCTGCTGAGCTGGCGTTTTAGCTTCAGATTTAGCTTCAGGTTTAGCTTCAGCCTTGGTTTCAGGTTCTGGCTTTTTAGCTGCCGTCCGCTTAGCCTTCGGCTTGGCGTCTTCTTCAACCGGCGTTTGCATCAAAAACACCAGCATGGGATTGCTACGCATTTCCCGACGCAACAACCGTCGCAGCTCTACTTCAATCTGGGCTTGGAGTTTTGTCCAATCAACATCGGTTTCATTCTTCTCAAAGGTATGAGTGAAATTACTCCAGCGATCGCTCAATAGGGATTGAATCGTATCCCGCGCCAGATCTTCCAAGCGAGAAGGTTCAGCGGTAGACACCACACCACGAATGTGGATTTCAGGGCGTGCCAGGAGTTTTCCATCCCAGCCAATCGCCGCTGCCACCGTCACCATGCCATCTTCAGCAAGCTGTTGCCGGTCTTCCAGCACCCGTTGATGGACTACACCACTGCGGGATGCATCAACCAGTTCAATACCCGACGGCACTTTTCCAGTCACCTGTAGGCTATCGGTGGTCAGTTCAACAATGTCGCCATTGTTAATAATCACCATATTTTCTGCCGGAACACCCATGCTTTGGGCAGTCTTACTATGCTTCACCAACATACGGTGCTCACCATGCACCGGGAGGAAAAACTTAGGACGGGTCAGCGCCAGCATCAGTTTTTGATCTTCTTGGGCACCATGGCCAGAGACGTGGATGCCTTCGCCTTTACCATAGACAACCTTCGCGCCCTGCATCATCAGTTTATCGATGGTGTTGACCACGGCAATGGTGTTGCCTGGAATGGGGTTGGCGGAGAATACTACCGTATCACCCGTGCGGATTTTCACCTGACGATGCTCTTGGTTAGCAATGCGGGTCAGGGCTGCCATGGGTTCACCTTGAGAGCCCGTGGTCAGAATCAACACATTTTCGTCGGGATACTTGTTAACGCCCTTCAGGGGCACAAACAAATCATCCTCACATTTGACATAGCCAAGGTTGCGCGCATGGGCAATCACGTTGAGCATCGATCGCCCCACCACCGACACCACACGCTTATGCTTCTTCGCCAGTTCCAGAATCATATTGACTCGGTGAACCGATGAGGCAAAGGTGGTCACCAGTAGGCGTCCTTCTGCTTGCCCAAAAACGCGGTCAAGGTTAGGAAAAACCGATCGCTCCGATGGCGTTGCTCCGGGGACTTCGGAGTTGGTGGAATCGCTCATCAAACAGAGCACACCCTTCTCGCCATGTTCGGCTAAGCGTTGGAAGTCAAACTGCTCACCATCCACGGGGGTGTAGTCAACCTTGAAGTCTCCGGTATGAATCACAACGCCAAGGGGAGTATGAATAGCCACCGTGAAACTGTCGGCCATGGAGTGGGTGTTGCGAATATATTCCACCAAGAACGACTTACCAATGCGCACCATATCTCTAGGGCGCACCGTCCGCAGTTCGGTTTGATTGGCAACGCCAGCTTCCTGCAGCTTGCCTTCCAGCAAGGCTAGGGCTAGGCGTGGGCCATAGATCACTGGAATATCAATTTGCTTGAGGTGAAACGCAATGCCGCCAATGTGGTCTTCATGACCGTGGGTGACAATCATTCCCTTAATTTTGTGCCGATTTTCGCGCAGATAGGTCATATCTGGCAGCACAATATTGACACCATGCATCCCATCGGTAGGAAATGCTAGCCCTGCATCGAGCAACAAAATTTCGTCGTTGATTTCGAAGACGCAGGTATTTTTGCCAATTTCATGCAAACCACCAAGGGGGATGATTTTTAGTGCTTGGGAATTGTTTTGACTCATAAAGGTCCTTTTTACTAGAGAAAATTGGAATGACGTAACAGAAAACAGGGAGGCGATCGCCCTCAGGTTGTGGAGCTAAAGGGGGTTGGACATCTCAACAACAACATCTGAACTCTCGACCGTATAGGTAAGACATTCATGGATATGCATGGCTAGACATCAGGAAGCCACAGTGAAGCTGCAAACCTGGGAAAGTATCACACTCTATTCAATTGTCTTGAGAAGCACACCTATTCAGTTGTTCAAAA
Organism: Leptolyngbya sp. DLM2.Bin15; assembly: GCA_007694125.1. Classification (GTDB taxonomy): domain Bacteria; phylum Cyanobacteriota; class Cyanobacteriia; order RECH01; family RECH01; genus RECH01. Next base: position 4,377 of record RECH01000073.1, on the reverse strand, counting down.
CTTGGGTCGCGTCCATGTCCTAGCGATGCAACGCTGGTGGATTTAGCTTAGGCAGACAGCAACCCTAGGGGGCGCATCGTTGCCTGGAGGGCTTCAATCACCGACTCTGATGGCTCAGTCAGGGGCAGACGAGGTGTTCCAACCTGCCAACCTTGGAGCGTGAGTGCCGCTTTGACCGGGATGGGATTCGTGGCGAGAAAAAGCGCTTTGAAAAGTGGAAACAGGTCTAGATGAAGTTGAGTAGCAGACTGAATCTGTCCTTGCTCAAACTGTTGGATCATAGCCTGAAGGCGATCGCCTACTAAATGGCTGGCTACACTAACGACGCCGGTACCACCTACGGAAAGCAACGGCAAGGTCAGGGAATCATCCCCAGAGTATATCTTGAACTCTGGTGGGGTTAGCCGTCGCACTTGGCTAACTTGATCAAGGCTACCACTGGCTTCCTTTATGGCCACAATATTAGGAATTTCCGCTAAGCGAGCCACGGTCTCCGGCAGAAGATTTTGTCCGGTGCGCCCTGGGATGTTGTAGAGCATCATCGACATCTCTGGAGCCGCTTGAGCGATCGCTTGGAAATGTTGATATAGACCCTCTTGAGGTGGCTTGTTGTAATAGGGCACAACCTGCAGAGAGCCATCCAACCCTAGTTTAGCAGCTTGACAGGTAGCTGCGATCGCTTCCTTGGTGGAGTTTGATCCAGTTCCAGCAATAACCTTGGCTTTTCCAGCTACAGCTCGCTGAATCACTTGGAACAGTTGAAACTCTTCATCCCACGTCAGAGTGGGGGATTCACCCGTTGTCCCACAGACAACCAGGGCATCTGACCCATGATCAGCAAGATGGGCAGCTAAAGCCTCAGCCACTGCATAGTCTACACTGCCATCGGATTGAAACGGCGTTACCATTGCCGTCAATACTCGTCCAAACTCTATCACACTCGATCTACTCCTCACGCCGTAGAGCCTAATTCTTTAACGCGCCACTGCCCCAGACTCCTAGGGCTCATCCCTGTTTAGAAGCTTCCAGGGGCAGAATCATGGCGTATGTCTTCCTACATTCCTACAGGGTAAACCACGGTTCCTCCGGTCGGGTAGGGGTGAGACCTGGTTATCCTAGAGAGCGATCGCTTAGCGGGACGATGACTTGAGCAGTTCACCCGAAGCCGAGGGCGATCGTACCCAGTCTCGCTCAACCAGCAGTTCGGCAATCTGAACCGCGTTCAAAGCCGCCCCTTTGCGAATTTGATCGCCGCAGATCCATAATTCTAACCCATGGGGATGGGAGAGGTCTTGGCGAATCCGCCCCACCAGTACATCATCCTGGCCGCTAGCATCGATGGGCATGGGGAAGTAGTTCGCCGACCAATCTTCCACCAGTTTAACCCCAGGAGCCTTAGCCAACAGCGATCGCGCTTGATCGACAGGAAAGGGTTCTGCAAATTCTAAGTTGAGTGCTTCCGAATGGGCCCGCAGCACCGGCACCCGCACACAGGTGGCGGTAATCCGCAACTCGGGTACGCCAAAGATCTTCCGCGTTTCATTCACCATTTTCAGCTCTTCCTGGCAATAGCCGTTGTCCGCCAACGGTGAATTGTGGGGAAAGAGGTTGAAGGCCAGGGGATAGGGAAAGAGCTCCGTAGGCGGCGTTTCACCATTTAAGATGGCCTGGGCCTGCTGCTTCACTTCCTCCATCGCCCGTGCCCCAGCACCGCTGGCAGACTGGTAGGTGGCAGCCACCACTCGGCAAAGGGGTTTGACTTGATGCAGGGGCCAAAGAGCGACCGCCATCAAAATGGTGGTGCAGTTGGGATTGGCAATCAGCCCCTGGTGCAGCGCGGCCGCTTCGGGATTCACCTCCGGCACCACGAGGGGCACCTGGGGATCCATACGAAAGGCGCTGGAGTTATCAATGACCACGGCTCCCGCCGCGATCGCTTGACTAGCCCAAGCCTTAGTGGTCGAGGCTCCGGCTGACGCTAGGACGATATCTATGCCCTCAAAGGAGCGATCGCCCACCGCCTGCACCAAAATCTCTTCTCCTCGAAAGGAGAGGTGACTGCCCGCCGACCGAGGTGACGCAAGGAGCCGTAGCTCAGAAACAGGAAACTGACGCTCGTCTAAAAGTGCGATGAGCTCGGTACCCACCGCTCCGGTCGCACCTAAAATTGCAACTCGATAGGATTGAGGCAAATTAACATCCTCCGCTCACTTAACGACTGAACTAGAAATCTGTATCCAATGATTTGATCCAATCAGCTCATCCGATCCAATGATGTGTGTGTCATCAACGTATGTTTCATCAACACCACAGACTCCAGAAACGTGGAGATTGATGGAGCCTGCACAAGTCTGAACGATGCCAACGGGGACAGAGTTGGTGGTTGCCCGCTGCACAGAACTGCTTCTCAGCGCTATGCCTGAACGGCTTCCGTCCTAATGCTTGGGCGTTTCTACCCATCTGCCTAGACAATAGAAATTCTCTATAAAATTTTCAATTGAAGCCCAGTACAGATCCTACTATGAGATCGAATGTCTCTCACTATACCCTAAATTGAAAACTCCAGTACCTAGCAACGGTTGCAATCCATGACAACTGCAATCCATGACAACAGCAATCCGTGCAACAGCAATCCGTGATCATCGCCCAGACGCCATCTTGCTTCCTAGGGATGAATGGATTTCAGGATCGGCTGAAGTTGGTTGCTCCATCACCATTTTTAGGCTTCTAGCCTACGACCCAACAAGATTCTCCTGTCAGAGCGCTTGAGATGGAACAGGAATCAGTTAATATAGCATACTGCGGCCTAGTCGGGTTCGACTGGGTTGGGTTGGTCTCAGGTGTGATGTCTGCAACGCCCGCGTGACCCCTCTATATCCTCATTAGTCGGTTGAGATCTCCCAAGGCGACCACTCACCCTCACTCACCTTTTCGCTGCACTAAAACAAGAGAATTGCTGATGAAAGTTACCCAGGAAAAACTACCTGCCAGTCAAATTGGCTTAGAAATTGAAATTACGCCCGAAATGTCCAAACAAGCGTATGACAAGGCCATCCAAGGCTTCATGCGCTCAGTCAATATTCCTGGGTTCCGTCGAGGTAAAGTGCCGCGCCAGGTCTTGGTTCAACGCTTGGGCGAAGGGCGAATTAAGGCATCTGTGATTGAAGAATTGATGGAATCGGGGCTGAAGCAAGCCATTGAACAGGAAAAGATTGAAGCGATCGGCAACTATCAAATTCGCTCATCTTTTGACGAGTTAATCCAAAGCTTTCAGCCTGGCGAAGCTTTCACGTTCTCAGCCTCCATTGACGTTGCGCCAGAGGCCACCCTCAAAACCTACAAGGGGCTGGCCGTCACAGCGGAAGAAGTCGCGTTTGATCCAGCAGCAGTCGATGAAGCGATCGAGGGCTATCGCAGCCGTGCTGCCACGCTAGTGCCGGTGGAAGATCGCCCCACCCAATTTGGGGACTTGGCCGTCGTTGATTTTGTAGGTCGTGTACCGGCTGAAGAAGGCAGCGAGGAAATGGTAGAGTTTGCCGGCGGCAGCGCCACCGATTTTCAGCTAGAGCTGCAAGAAGGGCGCTTCATCGCAGGCTTCATTGATGGCATCATTGGCATGAATGTTGGAGACACCAAAGAAGTCACTGCCACATTCCCCCCCGACTATCCCCAGGAAGATTTGGCGGGGCAGCCAGCCATCTTTACAGTCACTGTCAAAGAAATCAAGGCGAAAGAACTGCCAGATCTCGATGACGACTTTGCCCAAGAGGTGAGCGAATTCGAGACCATGGCAGAGTTTCGGGAATCGGTTGAAGCGTCTTATCGCAGCCGGGCAGAGAAGGCGACCCAGCAAAATAAGGAGCAGGCGCTGTTAGAAGCACTTGAGCAACAGGTTGAGGTGGACTTGCCCGAAACCATTGTTCGGGAAGAGCTTAACTTTATGTTGACCCAAACGGCGATGAACTTGAGTCAGCAAGGGCTGGATATCAAAAAACTATTCACCCCAGAATTGGTTGAACGGTTACGCGAACAGTCTCGCCCAGAAGCCTTGATCCGTCTGCGGCAAGCCCTGGCCCTGTCGAAGGTGGCTGAGGAAGAATCCATTGAGCTGGACGAAGCCGATCTACAGGTTCGAATCAATGAGATTGTGCAAGAGAATCCTGATCAAAACTTTGATATGGAACGCTTGAGAGACATGGTCTCTGAAGAACTGTTGCGCGAAAAAGTTCTAGGGTTTGTGGAAGAGCATAGCCAGGTTGAACTGGTGCCAGAAGGCTCGTTGACGGCAGATGACGCAGAGGCGGAAGCTCTGGAACTGGCTGCAGAAGCTACGGTTGAAACAGACGCTGTAGATGTAGAAGCGGCTGAGGTAGCTGA
>RECH01000160.1 GCA_007694125.1 Leptolyngbya sp. DLM2.Bin15 | reverse complement strand
GAGCCAAGGTCAGCGCAAGCATTTAGGCACCCTCGCCACCCATGGCCGGCAGGTCAATTTCCTTAATGCAGGTCTCGCGGGATAGAGCCAGCACGCAGTCGATCACGGTGAGTAGATCGCTGAGCGGCACCGCCGCACCCCCCACCAGCGCATTGGCCGCTAAATCTGCCATCACCTCCGGTGTACCCACGTTGCCGGGATTGATCACCGTCACCCCGATCCGCGACGGCCGCAGCTCTTCTCGCAGAGCATGAACCACGCCCCGCAAGCCAAACTTCGAGGCAGAGTTCGCCACTTCCCGCCCCGAAAAATTATCGCGCCCGGAGAGCGATCCCATCAGGATAATTTTCGGATTCTGGCTGCACTGCAGGGCAGGAAGCAGGGCTTGAATGAGGCGGATGGGAGCCAACAAATTCACGTTGAGCACGCGCACCATATCGTCGTCGGAACAATCTAAAAAACGATACTGGGGGGTAAAAGCATGGGTTTCCCAGGTGCCGCCCATGTATAGCAGGGCGTCCAGAGGGCGATCGCCCACCACCTCCACCACCCGTTTCACCCCAGCCATGGTTGATAGATCCGCTTCAATCCACATGCCATAAAACGACGGCGTGCGGGACACAGAGATGAGATTGTCGATCGTGGGCTCTAAATGCTGGGCAACGGCTGCACCAATACCGCGGCTGGCACCAGCAACCACTATCCTGTTCATCATGGTGGGATTGGCTCAACCTCTACGTCACAACTGATTTCAGTATAGCGATCGCTCTCTTACGCTATCGAATACCCCATCCAGTCTAGGGCATATCCAAACCATAAAAAAACCTGGCATTTTGAGCGATCGCGTTCATCGTCCGCTATGAATAGCTTACGGATCTCCCTAGCCTTAACGCTAAAACGCCATGATGGATGCCGCGCCTGCACGATTGATCTTGGTCATTGATGCCAACCCAGATCACAATCGCATTATCGAAACCACCTTACATGAAACCTCAGGACGCTATCAGATCGTGGCGATCGCCAGTGGGCTAGAAGCCTTAGATTTCCTCTATCACCGAGGCATCTACGACGCTTCTCCCCGTCCCGATATCATTCTCCTAGACCTCAACCTCTCAGACACCGATGGTCTCGATCTCTTAGCGGAACTCAAAGCCGATCACCAACTGCGCCGCATCCCCATCGTGGTGTTCACCCTCTCGGATCAATCCGAACACATTCTCAAAAGCTATACCCTCCGCAGCAATTGCTATGTGCTCAAATCCGATGACCTGCACAATCTCTCCAGCATTGTGAAGCGAATTGAGGAATTTTGGTTAGGAATTGTAACGCTACCTGTGGAGTAACTACATCAACTATTAAGTCCCTAAGTTAAAAAACGTGATGTTTTTCCAAGGTAAGTCTTGTTTCTTGATTGGCTCTAGTCAAACAGACACAAATCTTTGCAGCATTCAGATAAATTCTGGTTTATTTAAGAATTGCCTTAGGTGAACCTAGAGGTTTGTGCGATATGCTGCCAAATAGGTTCAATGAAAAGGGTCTGTAGCATCTATGAATCTTATCCGCTGGAATGCTGTCCAAGACTGACGTAGGTGAGGAGCACAAGACTAAAGGCTGATCCAGACGTTAGCCTGAATGGAGGATATCGCCATAAGAGCACCCGTAGGTTGGTCGCGCGCTGCTTGCCCCCATCGACGACCTCGCCCATAGGAATCTCATGCCCTCGGGATTGCCAAACTTGGGATGACCCAACTTGATATCCATGCCCATGGCTCAAAACTTTCGGGTTCATGCTCGCCAGCCTCAGGATCGACCATGCTCCTACGCTGCATAACCTGGGTCAGGACAACAGACAGCATAGCGGTTACATAGAGTTTGCTTAGACCATGAAACTAGTTTGAAATCGTCAGAAGACTATCCTTGGGAGGATGCTATGGTTGCGGTCGATCTTGATGCTCAACGCCTTAATCTCACTCATCTCAAACAGCCTGAGATTCATCATCTCGTCAAAATTCAGCCCCATGGGGTAGTGCTGATTCTAGATGAGCCGGATTTACGCATTTTGCAGGTGAGTCGCAATGCCTCCAAGCTGCTTGGCGTCAAGGCTGAGGATCTGCTCGGGCAAACCCTCGACGAAATTCTCGATCCCTATCAAGTCGATCGCTTTCGGGCTGGGCTATCCTACAACAACTTAGAGCTGATCAACCCAACCAAGGTATGGGCGCGGCGCAAGGGGGATGACTATAGCGTGTTTGACGCCGTCTTCCATCGCACGGCGGATCACACCCTGGTTCTAGAACTAGAGCCCGCCGTCACCCAAGACAATATTCCCTTCCTCAGCTTCTATCACCTAGCCAAGGCATCCATTCAACAACTAGAATCGACCGCCAGCCTAGTGGACTTCTGCCACATTATTGTGCGGCAGGTGCGCAGCGTCACGGGGTTTGAGCGGGTGATGCTCTACAAGTTTGACGAAGACGGTCATGGGGAAGTGATGGCAGAAGATAAGATCAAGGATATGGAATCCTATTTAGGGTTACATTATCCAGAATCTGACATTCCCAGCACGGCGCGGAAAATGTTTTTGTCAAACTGGATTCGCGTCATTCCAGATGCCACGGCGGAGGCTGTTGACCTTTATCCTTCCATTAATCCCGCTACAGAACAGCCCACCGATCTCACCCTTTCCATCCTGCGCAGTGCCCATCCTTGCCATTTGGACTATCTACACAACATGGGTGTGGGCGCATCCCTGACGATTTCCTTGATGAAGGATAATAAGCTGTGGGGTTTGATTGCCTGTCACCATCGCACGCCCAAACTGGTGCCCTACGAATTGCGGAAAGCCTGCGAATTTCTAGGCCGGGTCATTTTTGCTGAAATTTCCACCCGCGAAGAAGAAGCCGACTATAGCTATCGCGCCAAGCTGGCTCAGGTGCAGACGGCGTTGATTGATTTCATGTCGGAAGCCGACTATTTTGTGGATGGGCTAACGTGCCACAATCCCAATTTGCTGGACTTGGTGGACGCCAAGGGTGCAGCCATCTGTTTCAACGGCACCTGGACGACCGTGGGGCAAACGCCGCCGGACGAGGAGCTGAACTTTTTGGTGCAGTGGCTAAACAAGACGGTGGATGGGGAGGTGTTTGCCACCAATGCCTTGCCCCTCGCCTACTCCGATGCCGAACGCTTTAAGAATGTGGCCAGCGGCCTGCTCGCTATTCCCCTCTCCAAGCGCAGCTATGTGCTATGGTTCCGCCCTGAGGTGATTCAGACGGTGAACTGGGGGGGCGATCCCAACCATGCCTACGAGGTGACTGACGAAGGGGGAGAGGTGCGGCTGTGCCCTCGCAAGTCTTTCGACCTATGGAAAGAGACGGTGCGCTTCAAGTCGTTGCCTTGGAAGCCGGTGGAAATCAAGGCGGTGCTGGAATTACGGAAAGCGATCGTCAATATCATTCTGCGGCAGGCGGAAGAGCTGGCGCTGCTGGCCCAAGATCTAGAGCGTTCGAACGCAGAACTGAAGAAGTTTGCCTATGTGGCGTCCCATGATCTCCAGGAACCGCTGAACCAGGTAGCAAACTTTGTGCAACTTCTGGAAATGCGGTATGACGAACGGTTAGACGAAGACGGCAAGGAGTTTATTGGCTTTGCCGTGGAAGGGGTGAGTTTAATGCAAACCCTGATTGATGATGTGTTGGTCTATTCCAAGGTTGATCTGAAGGGGGTGGAATGTGAACTCACTGACCTAGACGATCCGTTACACCAGGCGCTGAGTAATCTACGGGGGCGGGTGGCTGAAACCGGCGCGGTGATTACCCACGATCCCATGCCGACCATTGTGGTAGACCGCACCCAACTGATGCAGCTCTTCCAAAATCTGATGGGCAATGCCATCAAGTTCCGCAAGCCCGGCGAGATGCCTCAGATCCACATTGGTGTGCGGCGGCGGGAAGACGATTGGCTGTTCTCTGTGCAAGACAATGGCATTGGCCTTGATCCACAGTTTGCAGAACGCATCTTTGTGATTTTCCAACGCCTGCATACCCGCGATGAATATCCCGGTTCCGGCATGGGATTGGCGATCTGTAAAAAGATTGTTGAGTGCCACCGAGGCAAGATCTGGGTGGAGTCAGCCCTAGATCAAGGGACGACGTTTTATTTCACGATTCCTGTAGGAGGGCGCGATCGCAACCATGCTAGCGGACGAACGACTCAAAACTATCCTTTTGGTCGAAGATAATCGCGGCGATATCCGCCTGATTCAAGAGGCCCTCAAAAGCACCACGTCGCCCTGTGACGTGGTGGTAACTCGGGATGGCATGGAAGCGATGACCTACCTACGACAGGATGGGGACTATCAAGCGGCCATCCGTCCCGACCTAATTTTGCTGGATCTAAATCTCCCGAAAAAAGATGGACGGGAAGTGCTAGCAGAAATTAAGGCCGATCCCAATCTTCAGCACATCCCCATCATTGTGCTCACCACCTCGCGCAACGAGGAAGATATCTTTAATAGCTACGATCTCCATGTCAACTGCTATATTTCCAAATCACGAAATCTGGCCCAGTTGTTCAAAATTATTCGCGGGATTGAAGAATTTTGGTTAGAAACAGCGATCTTACCCCCATCCGAGGTGCCCCTGACCGAGATGGGATAACCCACGAGCCGCCGCCCTCCCTGTCCCACATCCATGTTCTCTTGGTTGAGGATAATGCCGCAGAAGCACGGCTGCTTCAGGAAGTCCTCAAAGGTACGCGCCATCAACGATTTGCCCTGGTACATGTCAAGCGGTTGCACGAAGCGATCGCTTACCTGCAAGACCAGCCTGTGCATGTGGCCCTCCTCGATCTGACCCTCCCCGACAGCACCGGGCTCGATTCCCTCGATACCCTGATTCGAGAGCAGCCTAGCCTACCCATTGTGGTGCTCACCAATACCAATGATGAAGACTTGGCGGTGCAGGCGGTGCGTCGTGGAGCCCAGGACTATCTGATGAAGCGCCATGTCAATCAAGACCTGCTGGTGCGATCGCTCTGTTATGCTATCGAACGGAAGCAGGCGGCAGAAGCTCTACGGGAAGCCAATGAAGTGCTAGAGCATCGTGTCCAGGAGCGCACGGCGGAATTAAAAACGGCGAACGCTCTCCTGCGCCAGGAAATCGATCAGCGACAGCGCATACAAGAACGCCTGGAGCTAGCCCAGGAAGCGGGCAAAATTGGTACCTTTGAGTGGAATCTCTACACAGACACCATTCTCTGGAGCTGCAACCCAGATTCTCGTTGCCCAGATATGCCGACCGCCGACGCCATTGATTACAAAACCTGGCTGCAGCGCCTGCACCCCGACGATCGCTCTCGCACCCATCAGCAATTTTGGCAATCAGCGACCCATCACAACGAGCTTGATACAGAATTTCGTACCCTGACCTCCACCGATGAGGTGCGATGGATCGCCATCAAGGGAAGTGTCTTCAGCGATAGCACCGATCAGCCCCTGCGGATGATTGGCATTCACATGGACATCACTGAGAAAAAACAGCTAGAAGCTCAGTTCCTGCGAGCCCAGCGCTTAGAAAGCCTAGGCACCCTCTCCAGCGGCATCGCCCATGACCTCAACAATATTCTGACGCCCATGCTGGCGGTGGTACAGTTACTGCCCCTAAAAATCCCAGATTTAGATCAAAGCTCTCACCGCCTACTCAATTTACTGGAAACCAGTGCCCATCGGGGTGCCACCCTCGTGCAGCAGATCTTATCCTTTGCCCGAGGTATTGAGGGTAAGCGGGTGACGCTCAAGGTCAACTACCTGCTCGCCGAGATCAAGCAAATTATTGAGCAAACCTTACCGAAATCGATCGCTGTTTGCATCAATGTGGATCCCAACCTGTGGAATATTTCCGGCGATGCCACCCAACTGCATCAGGTGTTCATGAATCTATGCGTCAATGCCCGTGATGCTATGCTGCAAGGCGGCACTCTGGAGGTGGTGGCTCAGAACCAATGCATTGATGACCAGCAGGCCCGTCTTTATCTAGATGGAGCAGCCGGCAGCTACGTTGTAGTCACCGTGTCAGATACCGGCACCGGCATTCCGCCAGATATTATCCATCGTATTTTTGATCCCTTTTTTACGACCAAAAATCCAGGACAGGGTACCGGACTAGGGTTATCCGCCGTCTTAGGCATCGTCAAAAGCCATGGCGGTTTTCTAGATGTCCAAAGCCAACCGGGGCAGGGCAGCACCTTTACCATCTTCTTACCCGCCTGCCAGCAAGAAGCTATATCTATCTCAACAGAACTAGATATTCTAGCTGGGCATCAAGAATGCATTTTAGTCGTCGATGACGAAGAAGCCATCTGTGAAATCACCAAAACGACCCTAGAGACCTACAACTACACGGTCTTAACCGCGAACCACGGCGGCCAAGCGATCGCTCTCTTTGCTGAGCATGGGCCAGAGATTCACTGTGTCTTGATGGACGTGATGATGCCCACCATGGATGGGCTAACCACCATTTCTCTGCTGCGACGCTTGGATCCACAGGTGCGGGCGATCGCCATGAGTGGTCTGAGTTCTGCCGAGGCGATCGCTGAATCGGAACGGTTAGGCTTTCAAGGCTTCCTAGC
>RECH01000074.1 GCA_007694125.1 Leptolyngbya sp. DLM2.Bin15 | reverse complement strand
CACGTAGGCTGGGTTAGCGTCAGCGTAACCCAGCGAAATCTAAGCTGGTACTGGGTTTGACGTTGCTCAACCCAGCCTAGACAAAAAGATTTGTCAGTCAACCAGGAGAGGAGGGTTGAGCGGAGTCGAAACCCGGTCACTTAGCTTCATTGAATTGAGTCCACCTACGTAGTGGGTTTGGAGCGATCGCTAGCGCCTATCGGGACGTACGGGCGATCGCTCCCCGTCCATGCCGAAAACCGTCAAGCTTGCGCACTAACACTTCTACAATAGGGGGCAGCTAGTTTTGATTGGTGACCCCATATGGCTATTCCCTACCGGGCCGAGGTGCAGCGCGTTCTTGTCATTACCCTTGTGCTGAATATTTTGGTCACGGTGCTAAAAGCCATCATTGGTAGCCTCACCGGTTCCCTCAGCCTGGTTGCTGATGCCCTCCATAGCGCCACCGACGGCGTCAACAATATCTTGGGGTTGGTGACCAATCACCTCTCCTCCCCCGAACCCGATCGCGACCATCCCTACGGTCATCAAAAGTTTGAAGCGATTGGTGCCTTGGGCATTGCGGCTTTCTTGGGCATTGCTTGTTATGAAATTATTCAAGGGGCGATCGCTCGTATTTTTACCGATGTGGATCCGGTGCAGGTGACCTTGATGGAGCTATGGATTTTATTGGGAGTGCTGGCGATTAACATTGGCGTGGCGGTCTATGAGCGGCGGGTGGGGCATCGGATTGGCAGCACAATTCTGATTGCCGATGCTTATCACACCATGAGCGATGTGTGGATTACCATCAGCGTGATGGCAGGACTCATCGGAATTTGGCTCTGGGATATCCAGTGGCTAGATCTCCTGTTGGTGTTTCCTGTTGTGATCCTGGTGGCCCAAAGCTGTTGGGCGGTGCTCAAAGCCAATTTGCCTTGGCTGGTGGATGAGGTGGCGATCGCCCCTGAAGCCATTCAAGCGGCGGCTCTAGAGGTTCCGGGTGTGCTCAACTGCCACAGTATCGCCTCCCGGGGCATGATGGGACGCCAGATTTTTATGGAAATGCATCTGGTGGTCGAGGCGGCAGATGTCAAAACTGCCCACGACATTACCGAGCAGGTCGAGGATCATCTCAATCAAAAGTATGGGCCGGCTCGCATTAATATTCACATCGAGCCGCCCTCCTATCAATCCGATCAGGTGGACTACAGGCCAGAAACCGACTAGGGAGATTACAGGCGAGGCGACGTCCAACCCAAATCAGACAGCACCTGCTCCAGCGCCGTCAGCAGCAGCAGCACATTTTCGGGGCGGCTATTGAAACCCATCAACCCCACACGCCACACCTTACCCGCTAGGTCGCCAAGCCCGCCGCCAATTTCGATGTTGTAGTCCTGCAACAACCGCCGGGTGACGGCCTTGCCATCAATACCCTCGGGAATGCAGACGGTGGTCAAGGTGGGTAGACGGTAGTCGCGAACCACATGACAGGCTAGCCCCATGGCTTCCAGCCCTTCCCACAGCAGCTCGGCATTGGCTTGGTGGCGGGCCCAGCGGGCATCAAGACCTTCATCGGCAATCAGCCGCAGGGACTCGTGCAGCGCGTAGGTCATGTTAATGGGGGCGGTGTGGTGGTAGGTGCGATCGCTTCCCCAGTATTTGGCCAGCAAGGATGCATCGAGATACCAATTGGCCACCTTGGTATGGCGAGCCTGGAGCTTTTCTTCGGCCCGTGGCCCAAGGGTGAAGGGGGAAATGCCGGGCGGGCAGCTCAGCCCTTTCTGGCTACAGCTATAGGCTAGGTCTACACCCCATTCGTCTAAAAAGAGCGGCACGCCGCCTAGGCTGGTGACGGTGTCTACCAACAGCAGGCAATCATACTCGCGGCATAGTTCGCCCACGCCCTCTAGGGGTTGGCGCGCGCCGGTGGAGGTTTCGGCATGGACAAGGGCCAGCACCGAGGGACGATGGGTTTCTAGGGCATCCCGCAGGGTTTCTAGGCTAAATACCTTGCCCCAGTCTTGATGGAGCGATCGCACCTCAGCACCATAGCGACCGGCCATATCTACCATGCGGTGGCCAAAATAGCCCATGACGCCAATCACGACCACATCACCCGGTTCAATCACATTGGCGAAGGTGGCTTCCATGGCAGCGCTGCCGGTGCCGCTGATCGGATAGGTGAGGCGATTATGGGTCTGCCAGGCGTAGCGCAGCAGGGTTTGGGTCTCGTCCATCAGGGCCAAAAAGCTTGGGTCTAAATGCCCCACCTGCCGCAGTGCTAAGGACTGGAGGACAAGAGGATGGGCATTAGACGGGCCGGGGCCCAGCAACAGCCGGGGGGGCATATTGACTTGAGACACCTGAACGCGGTGTTGATCATCAACCAGGGAAAGGGCAGAAGAGACCGTTGCCGTCATGAACCGTGATCCTTAAAGTGCAGTGGAGCGGTGAAGGTGCAAGGCGAACTGTTGTTTATAGCATGTTCATCCAGAGGGCGATCGCCCTGCTCCATTCTCCCATAGGGATCTGGTTCAGGGCCAACTGCAACGATCTACAGAGGGCGATCGCCCTGATGGGGTAAGAACCCTGAGCCATGCAAAAAAATATGAAACGCGGCCGGTAGAATGGGCTATGGTTTGGGTTCATGGGTCTATGGTCACTTAACGGACGGCCCTAGACCCGAGCGATCGCTCTCTATCCATCAGCCCTATCACCCATGATTGACCTTTATACCTTCGCAACCCCCAATGGCCGCAAAGTCTCGGTCATGCTAGAGGAAGTTGGCTTGCCCTACACCGTCCACTCCGTCCATATTGGGCAAGGGGAACAGTTCCGCCCCGAGTTCATCAAGCTCAATCCCAACAGCAAGATTCCGGTGATTACGGATCAAGAAACGGGGCTAACCGTGTTTGAATCTGGCGCAATTTTGATTTACCTAGCTGAAAAAACCGCTAAGTTTTTACCCACCGATGCCCGCCAGCGCTACTCGGTGCTGCAATGGCTGATGTTTCAAATGGGTAGCGTGGGGCCCATGTTTGGGCAACTGAACCATTTCCGCCGCACCGCTCCTGAGAAACTTCCCTACGCCATCAACCGCTACGAGCAAGAAACCATTCGGCTCTACGGCGTTCTGGATAGCCAACTCCAAGATCGAGACTACCTGAGCGGCGACTATTCTATCGCTGACATGGCCATCTACCCCTGGGTTGCCGCCTACGACTACATGGGCATGACCTTGGAGCACCATAGCCACCTGAGCCGCTGGGTGGAAACCATGAACAACCGTCCGGCCGTGCGGCGGGGCATGGCAGTACCTAGCTAGGCAGGCTAATATCACGTTCGATGGGTCACCGTTGGGACATCCTGCATTGGATCCCCCGCTTCGCCGCCCCCTTGCCAAGGGGGCCACAGGCCTCTGGGAACTGCCGTAGCATTGAATGAATAGCGCGCAACCGGACTTGATACCAATACCACAAAAGCCCCGCAGGGCGAGGCTTGTTGTGAAGCGATGATTTTGTTAAACCGGCTACTGAGCCACTGACGGAAGCCCAGCAACCTTGCTAACCTCGCCCTGATTCAGGCGCTCCCCGTGAACGCCACATCCGGAAACTTGGACTGGGCTTCGGACATCGGACGCCGACGTCCTTCCTCTTGCCAGTAGTTGATGAGTTCCGTGGCACGGTTGAGTAATTCAATCCGATCCGTTTCAGAAATCCAATGCTTAGCTTCCAGTTCAGTTTTGAGCTGTTCCCACGCATCATTGCGGGGCCAGAAAAAGTAGGAGGTGAGCGGGCTGGTTCCCTTGCCTACAATTTGGTCAACGGCGATCGCCACGTTCTCATCCAGCCAGAGAACCTTTAACATAAACTTTGCCAATACAGCCTCCATCACAAACCTATCTGCACGACGTTGAAAACTCTACAATCCTCTATATTAGAGTATGTTTTCCCCAAATAGTGGCGATCGCTCCCGGTTCGGGCAGATTTGTCCTGCGAGTTGGACGAACCAGCCTGGAGAACCTTGATGAGCGATCGCTCTATGCCAGTCCCAGCAACCACCAGGAGAGTTTAGAATGACCCCAGCCCCCATTCAAGCGATCGCCATCTTTGATATTGATGGAGTCTTGCGGGATGTGGGTGGATCCTACCGCCGCGCCCTTGCGGATACGGTGGAACACTACACCCATGGGCACTATCGCCCTTCTCAAGCAGACATTGACGATCTCAAAGCCGAGGGCTGCTGGAATAATGATTGGGAAGGATCCCAGGAGCTGGTCTACCGATATTTTGAAGCCCAGGGGCAGGAGCGATCGCAGCTTGGCCTAGTCTATGAAGACCTGGTGGACTTCTTCCAGCGCCGCTATCGGGGCCCCGATCCCACGGATCCTGATCAATGGACGGGCTATATCTGCCAAGAGCCGCTGTTGGTGGATGCAGACTACTTTGCCCAGTTGACCGCTGCGGGCATTGCCTGGGGTTTTTTCAGCGGCGCTACGCGGGGCTCGGCGCAGTATGTCTTAGAGCGGCGCATTGGGTTAGCCGATCCGATCTTGGTTGCCATGGAAGATGCGCCGGGCAAACCCGATCCCACCGGCTTGTTTCAGGTCGTAGCACAGCTTGAACATGCGGCTACTCTGCCGTCCAACCTGCCGGTGATCTATGCCGGGGATACCGTCGCCGATCTGCAAACCATTCACCAGGCCCGCCAGCAGAATGGTCAACGTTCCTGGTATGCCCTAGGCATTTTGCCGCCCCATGTGCAAACCGACGCTCACTATCAAGCCGACTACGTCAACCTGCTGACCCAGCATGGAGCCGAAAAGGTGCTGTCCAGCGTGCGCGATTTACAAGGCGACTTAATCCACCGTCTGATTCAAGGGTGACGGGCGATCGCTCCCTTGAGCGAGAACTGCGCCAGGTATTCTTCCCCCTGCCGCTGGGGCACTGATTGCGCTACGGGGTCAAGGCTAGACACATCAAAGTGTTCTGAAAACAGGGCCTGGATATCTGCCACACGAGAGCCAAAGGGTGGGCCGCCGGGGCGATCGTGGGCCCAAAATAACCCAATAAACTGCCCGGTGGGTTTTAGAAGCTGCTGCACCACTTGCACATAGGCAGGGCGTTGCTCAGGGGCGATCGCGCAGAAGCAGGTATGTTCGAGAACGTAGTCAAAGCTATGATGCCAGTCGTTGGGTAGCTCAAAAATATTGTGTTGCTCAAACTGAGCGCTGAGCTGCTGTTCTTGAGCCAAGGCGCGGGCCTGCTCCACCGCAGAGGGGGCAAAGTCAACGCCGATGACCTCAAAGCCATGGGATGCAAACCACAGGGCATCATGGCCACGTCCAGCTCCTAAAACCATCATGCGTCCGGGCTGGGGCTGACGATCGGTGAGCCAATCGACAAAGGCAAGGGCGGGCTGGCCAATGTCCCAACGGGCGGTGTTTTCCTGATAGCGGTTTTCCCAAAAATCAGGACGCAGAAATGAAGTACTCAAGCGATCGCCTCCATGGCTCAACATCTATGTCTAGTATTGGGTCAAGGTTCTAGTTGTGTCACCTGTAAATGACTGTTATCAACCCAAACGATAGGCAGGCGATCGCTCTCCCCAACCTAACAACAACCACGCAGCCGAAAATGTACTGGCAAGCAAGCTCTCTATCTGACCGATGCAGGAGCGATTGAATTTGTGATATCAGGTCAGCTAATGACATGTTTGAGTGCTGGGCGAAGACGCGATTCTCCATCAGAGAGGCGGCACCAACGATTTTGTTAGTTATGGGTCTTGAGAGACGTTGAAAAAATATAGATGGATTCATAAATTTGATTGCAACTGTTGTAATGGACGGATCAGAGGAGAGAGGTTATTTTGAATAGTTGCCCAGGTAATTCGTAGATTTATTTGAAAATATTCGTGAGCCATAATATTTC
Organism: Leptolyngbya sp. DLM2.Bin15; assembly: GCA_007694125.1. Lineage (GTDB taxonomy): Bacteria > Cyanobacteriota > Cyanobacteriia > RECH01 > RECH01 > RECH01. The sequence continues at coordinate 717 of RECH01000074.1, read as the reverse complement.
TCATATCACTCATTAACCGCCAGGGAAGTTCAGTCGCTAAGGCTTGAATGTCAGCAGGAATATTAATCGATGCTTCACCAATAATAATTAGGTCATAAAGCACGGCTTTAACGATGGTTTCATCTTGACTAAATTGATCAAAGCTCATATCAGCAGTTCGGCTCTGAATGCTATCAATAGCGTTGAGAATATCTTGAATTCGTTCTTTGGCTGATCTAGAAGACATGAATTGCCTCCTCTAAAATCGGTTGCCTGAGATGTTCTTTTAAGGCATCGGCTGTACCGAGATCGACAGGGCATTGGAATAAATCTTCTAGATAATGTTTGATTTGAAAAAACTCGAAGAAGCCGACAGATTCGTCCAGTTCAACTAAGACATCAACATCACTTTGAGGGGTTGCTCGATCGCGGGCAACGGAGCCAAAAAGGTTAAGGGATTTGACACCAAGCTTGCGTAGCTCTTCTTGATGGAGGTTAACTAAGTTCAGCACATCTGACTTATTCATACTTTTATCTTTTGCCTTTTTATTTTTAACTTTCACTGTCACACCCCATGCGGTATCTGATGTCGTAGTTGATAAGGTCGTCGAGTTCTTCGGCGGTGAAGCCCCAATTAGGTTTTGAGTGCTGGGCGAAGACGCGATCGCTGAGACCAGTTCAGTACGCAGCTTACCCCTCTCATGCTAACTTGGCGATCGCCTCCATGGCTCAACATCT
>RECH01000203.1 GCA_007694125.1 Leptolyngbya sp. DLM2.Bin15 | reverse complement strand
CAGGTCTAAAAGGTGTCGAGCTGATTGATCGACAAAACTTCTGTAATCCTGATTCCCACGTAGGCTGGGTTAGCGTCAGCGTAACCCAGCGAAATCTAAGCTGGTACTGGGTTTGACGTTGCTCAACCCAGCCTAGACAAAAAGATTGGTCAGTCAACCAGGGTGTCGAGACCTGGCAGGATGAGGGACGGAAAGAACAGGTGAACATAGCCCTGAATCAGGCTTTGACCCACAAACAGCGCCAGCACGGCCCCGATCGCCAAAAAGGGGCCGAAGGGCATCGGCTGTTCGCGATTTAATAATCCCAGGGCGATCGCTCCCCCACCGGCAAAGGCTCCTATGGCGCAGGCGAGAAAACTGGCGAGCAGCAGCAGCTTCCAGCCCAGGAAGGCTCCCATCATGGCGGCCAGCTTGGCATCGCCACCCCCCATGGCGGCCCGACCGAAGGCTGCTGATCCAAGAATGGTGATTGTATCAAAAAGCCAAATGCCCAACACCGCCGCGCCAATACCGCCCATCAGGTACAGGGCCACGCCGCTCCAGCTTTGGGTGACCATCCAGCCCAGACTAGCTTGGAATACAAGACCCACCACCAGGCCTGACTGGGTGAGCGGATTGGGCAAGGTCATGGTGTCCCAGTCGATCAACGCTAGGGAGATTAACCAACTGATGAAGGCCCAGTAGCCTAGGGTTTGCCAAGAGACGCCATACACGATGAAGGTGAGGAGAAATAGCAGTCCGGTTCCGGCTTCCACGAGGGGATAGCGAAGGGCGATCGCACTCTTGCAGTAGCGGCATTTACCCCGCAGCCAGAGCCAGCCGAGCACCGGCACATTATCGTAGGGCTTGAGGCGGTTTAGGCAATGGGGACAGCGGGACGGAGGAAACAGCAGGGATAGCCCGGCTGGGATACGGTAAATCACCACGTTCAAAAAACTGCCAATGCAGCAGCCTAGGGCTAGAGCTAACCCATATCCCACCACCATTGCCATCCATTCCATCAGCAGCATGGGTCTACCCTTTCCTACGCTAGATTCCTTAGCTCAACGTTACGAACGTTACGAACCGTAACACCTACGCTTGTTCTTAACATCTATCTGTTTCTAAGTCGGTGGACTCCATTCAATGCATCTCAGGTGCCGGATTTCGACTCCGCTCAACCCTCTGCTCATCAGGATTAGAGCATTGAGCGTAGCCGAAATGCTGACCCCTAGATCCGTCCTTCCACTGAATGTCCATCTACACAGACGCCTGCTGACGTTGATAGAGCGACCAGTAGAGCCCCTTTTGCTGGAGCAGAGAATCGTGGGTGCCCCGTTCTACCACCACCCCTTTCTCCATCGCCAGAATCAAGTCCGCCCGTTTGAGCGGCGCAAAGCGGTGGGCGATTAGGAAGACGGTACGATTTTCCGACACCCGCTTCAGGTTTTCCAGCACCTGCTGTTCGGTTTCAGCATCCAGGTTGCTGGTGGCTTCATCCAAAATCAAAATCGGTGCCTTGGAGATGAACAGCCGCGCTAGGGTAATGCGCTGCCGCTGTCCACCAGAGAGCGAGGTTCCCCGTTCACCCACATTGGTTTCATAGCCGTAGGGAAGCTCAGAAATGAAGTCATGGGCCACGGCCATACGGGCCGCTTCCACCACCTCCTCGGCGGATACATCGGGGTTGCCCAGCATGATGTTTTCTACGACGGTGCCGTTGAACAGGAAGTCTTCCTGAAGCACCACGGCAATTTGCGATCGCAGGGAGGCTAGATCGGCACTCTTCACATCAAAACCATCAATGGAGATGCGGCCACCTTCGGGGAGATAGAGCCGCTGAATCAGTTTCGATAGGGTGCTCTTGCCCGAGCCACTGCGCCCAACCAAGCCCACAAACATGCCCGGCTCCACGTTGAAGGAAACCCCGCGCAAAATCGGTTCTTGATTGCTTTGGTAGCGGAAAAACACTTGCTCGAAGGCAACTTCACCTCTCAAGGACGGCAGCATCAACCCCGTTCCGGGTTCTGCCTCTGGGGGCACGTTGAGAATATCGCCGATGCGATCCACGGCCAGCAACACCTGCTGCAGGTTTTGCCAAAGCTGGACGAGGCGCAGCAGGGGAGCGGTGACCCGTCCTGACAGCATTTGGAAGGCCACCAATTGCCCAATGGTGAACTGCTGATCAATCACCAGCTTGGCCCCAAACCAGAGGATCAGCAGGGAGGATAGGCTGGTGAAGAAGTCGCCAATGTGGTTGCTGATATTGGCTGTGGTGGTGGCCTTGAAGCCGGTGCGGATGAAGCGTGCGTAGAGCCCTTCCCAGCGATCGCGGGAGGTTTTTTCGGCGGCATGGGCTTTGATGGAATGGATACCGGTGACCGTTTCCACCAAAAACGACTGGCTGTCGGCACTGCGGTTGAAGGTTTCGTTGAGCCAGTTGCGCAAAATGGGGGTAGCCACCAGGGTGAGGATGGCAAACAGGGGAATCACCGCTAGGGCTACGCCGGTGAGGATGACGCTGTAGTAGAACATCACCACCAGGTAGACCACGGAGAAAATACTGTCGAGGATGACGGTGAGCGCCGTGCTGGTGAGAAACTGCCGGATTTCCTCCAGCTCCTGCACCCGCGCCACCGTATCCCCCACCCGACGAGCCTCGAAGTAGGCCAGGGGGAGGCGTAGCAAATGGCGGAAAAGCTGGGCCGAGAGGCTCAAGTCCAAGCGGTTGGTGGTGTGGGTGAAGATGAACATGCGCAGCCCCCCCAGCAGGGACTCGAACACCCCAATACTCAGGAGAGCGATCGCCATCACATCCAACGTTGGGATGCTTTCCTGCACCATCACCTTGTCAATAATCACCTGGGTGATGATCGGTGTGCCTAGCCCTAGGAGCTGCAGCGTAAAGGAGGCCAGCAGGACTTCGCCCAACAGCTTGCGATAGCGCATCACCGCTGGCAAAAACCAGGTGAGGTTAAAGCGATCCTGCTTTTGGATCAGCTCCACCTGCCAGAGAATGCCGTCCCAGGCCTCCTCCACCATGGCTCGGGGCAGGCTTTCGCAGCTTTGGTTGGGCGATAGGGGATGGCCGATGACCAAGCGATCGCCCCGTACCTCATACACCATCACCCATTCCGTATCATTCCAGAGCATCAGCGCTGGCAGCGTGAGGGTGTGGAAGTCTGACCACTGGGCTAGCAACACCCGCCGCAGATGCAGTCCCAGCTTCTCCGCCGCCGTCACCACATCCTTAGGGCGTTGACCCCGGAGCTGGCGCTGGATCCACTCTAGACGGGTGGGCACCTGCAGATACTGGGCGGCCATGGTCAAGCTAGCCGCCGCCGTATTCAGGGACTGCACAAAGGGATAGCCCGCCACCACTTGGGGCTTGCCGGATACATTGGGCTGATATTGGGAGCGCAGCGATCGCCAAAATTGTCGTAGTTCTGTAGCTCGGTCTACCGTGCCGGTGGGCGCTGTGCCATTGGAGCTTGAAGCTTGGGTGAGCTCTTTCCAGATCCGACTGTCCCAGGTGAGCACCGAAACGGTTTTACTGGCCGCCCGCGCCTTCCATTGATCAGACAGCTCTGGCAGATCGCCAAACCAATCCCCCGTTTTCAGCAGCACCGACTTGCCGTCATTGGGAACCAAGCGCACATTACCCGACAGCACCAAGCATTGCTTCCCTAAGCTCTCCGTTGCCCAAATGACTTCCCCGAGGCTAAAGGTCTGCACCTCGGCCTGCTGCTTGATTGAAATTTGCTCATCCGGACTCAGCCAGCAGAGGGGTGGCTTGGCCCAGTCAAGATTCAACACATCGTTCGTCGTCATGCGAGGGTCTCGGAGGGGAACTAGGGCAGGGAGGGGCAGATCAAGGGCGATCGCTAGATCGCATAGATATCAGAATGGGATATCAGAATGGCTCGGTGCTGGTGGCTGAACATCCCACCCTAGGGCTAGGTCTCACCGGCTTCATCGAGCTGGAGCTTAATGGGCAGCACCTGCATTTTTTCCACTAGCCACTGTTCAAATAACTCATCTTGTAGACTCGTTTGAAGCTGCGGATCACTGAGGGTTGCATACAAAAATTCCTCAACGCGGAAGAGCCCCCAGCGCTCCTCTAGACCGATCGGCCCGACAATATCGCCCACCTTGGCGGTATCGATCGCTGCCCGGAGCAGATCGGGCATCGTGCCTCGGCTGACCGGGCCCACCATGCCGTTGACAATCTTATCGTCGGTGAGGGAATACTCCCGTGCCAACTGCTCAAAGGTAGCCGTCTCTTCCGAGATCTGGGTCTTCAGCTCATCCGCGACATCTTTATCGTCCACAATGATACGAGACAAAACCACCCGGTCTAGGAAAATCTTTCGCTCAATAAAATATTCCTGCAGTTTCGGTTCGGTGACCAGCTCCCGCAACTTGCGCATCCGGAAGCCCTGGGACACTTGAGCATGAAAAGCTTCATAATTAAGCCCATTGCTCGTCAGCCAGTCCTGAAATGCCTTGGAGTCACTCAACTGGCGCTCTAGGCGAAAGTCAATAATCGCCTGCTCAATGGTAGCTGCATTGATCTTGAGATCTTCAGCCCGTTCCTTCAACTGACGTTCTAGAACAAACTGGCGCAGGATTTCACCGATGAAGCCATCAAACTTGCGCCCAGCTTGGAGATACCGAACGGCCTGGGTGATGGTAATCGGCTCATCGTCGATCGTTAGAAACGGTTCAAATGCCATAAATCCTAGAAGTATAACGATCAGCACCCCCTATTATGCCCAAATCCTCTCCATTCCAGTCAGATGGATTACAGCACGTTAAGGAAGGCGATCGCCCCTGCCTATCCCCATAAACCACAAGAGCTAGCTAAAACGAAGTCGTTATGACTATGATATAGAAATTAAGACCAGTAACCCAGAGGAGGTGTGCGGGTGGATCATGTGATGCAGGGATTTCTAGCCAGTTTGCTGGCGGGGTTGGGGACGGCGCTGGGTGCCTTGCCGGTGCTGTTTGCCGTGAACCTAACCCAGCGGTTGCAGGCCGTGCTCTTGGGTATTGGTGGCGGCATTATGCTGGCGGCAACCTCCTTTTCGCTGCTGGTGCCGGGTAAGGATGCAGCGATCGCTCTGGGATTTCCCCAAACCCAGGCAGCGCTGATCATGGTGGTGGGCATGTTGCTGGGGGGGAGTCTCCTCTGGTTTGCCCACAACCACTTTCCCCATGAGCATTTTTTCAAAGGACGGGAAGGACCTCAGAAGCAGCATCTGAAGCAGATTTGGCTCTTTGTGATTGCCATCGCCCTGCACAACTTACCGGAGGGCTTGGCTGTAGGCGTTGCCTTTGGGGCCGAGGAGAACACCACGGCGATGGCCTTGGCCCTGGGCATTGGGCTGCAAAATATTCCGGAAGGTCTGGTCGTTGCCCTAGCCTTGCGGGAGTTGGGCTATGCCCGGGCCTACGCCATCGGTGTGTCCACGATGACGGGATTATTGGAGCCCATCGGCGGGCTTTTCGGTGCAGCAGTGGTGTCGGTGTCCCAGCCCCTATTACCGTGGGGTATGGCCTTTGCGGCCGGAGCCATGCTGTTTGTGATTGTGGATGAAATTATTCCTGAGGTTAGCAACAAGGGCTGGGATCAGGAGGGAACGGTGGGAGCCATGATTGGCTTTGTGGTCATGATGTTTCTGGATGTGGCCTTGGGGTAAGGGAGGCGATCGCATCCGCCAATAGCCAGTTGCCCGCAGGGTTGACCCGTCCTTGAATCTGCAGGCGATCGCCGCTTGGGTAGGTTTGCATCTGGTGATCCACGTAGGGATCCAGGGTGACAAGGTCGAAACCGGTGATTCCCTGCACAGGCTCATCCCCCAGGAAGCGATAGGCCTGATCCCCCAAGCGCTGGAAGGTGCCGGTGTAGCTGGGACTGGTGGAGGAGCCGCTGGCAGAGGGCACACCCTGGGGAGGTAGGCGATCGCCCCGATCCAACACCGCTCGCTGCTGATCTAGCCAGTCAGGATCCCTAGGGCAACAGTGGCTGAGGGGCACCACCGCCGCCGGCGCAAGCGGATCGGTGAGTAGGGCTTCCTGCAGCGATCGCACCCCTAGCTCCCGAGGCTGAATGCCCTGTTCCACGCAAAGCGCTGCGGCCATGCCCGCTGCCTGCCCCAAAGCCAAAACCACCGGCTGCAAGCGCGTTGCCCCGTTAGCCATATGGGACACCGAGATGGCTTTGTCGCAGACGAGGAGCCCATCCGTCTCAGTAGGAATCAGGCAACCATAGGGCAAGGCGAAGGGCGTTCCCGTCCAGCGGCCACCCCAGCGCCGGGCTTTGGCAGCTAGGGGCAGGGTCATGCCAGGGTAGTGGTGATCGTTGACGTAGTTACCCAGGGCGATCGCGGTTATGTCGCCAGCGGCATTCACCGGCAACAGCGCCGCCCCATGATCAGCCTGGGGCAAAATATCGCCCTCGGTCACCGTGACTAAACCTTGCAGGCGACGGCTTTCGCGGTAGTAGGGATGGAGGGCATAGGCTCCCCCACCAAGAACGCCGGGCCGCACAGGAAAGGTATCGCTGGCCAGACCATAGCGCCGCCCGCCCACCTGCTGCACGTAGCGGGCTAGATTTTGACTATGCCACAGGGCTTCTTGACCGTAGGCCTGGCGATCGCCCTCGGATCCGACCAGTCGCTGCAAATCCTGGCCATAGTCGTTGCCGTCGTTGGGCCAGTTGATCATAAAACGATGCCCCGGTAGCCGCCCATAGTTCAGCCAGTGGGACAGATCCATGCCCTGCCAAGCGGTTTTGAACGCATCACCAGGATCGAGAGGACTGGGGGGAATCTCGGGAGCGATCGCCCCTTCACCTAAGTCCTGCATCACCACCACCCAGGTGGGAGACTGAACCGGATAGCGCTGGGTGAGGGTGTTGGGTACTGGGGGCGCACTCGGTTCTTGCCAGTCGGGCTGCCAGTCCCAGCCCCAGCGGTGCGCCACGTCGCCGAGGGAGAGCAGATCCCCTAGTTCCGTGCCGTCAAGGATGATCTGGGCCTGGATGCAAACCTGGTCAAAGGTGACTGAATAGAGGCGATCGCCCTTCTTGTTGACCGATCGGGGTGGGCCGAGCTGTTTCCAGGTTAGGCAGGGCAGCGATCGCGCCCAGTCGGCAAAAATGCTGGCTCCCACCTGAGGTTCGTAGGTGAAAAAACTCACCCAACTATGGTCGAGACCGCCAGGCTGCCGCTGGCGTAGCTCCCGCAAAAACGCGCCCCATAATCCCGTTTGCCAGGGCAGCAGCTCATTGCCGTCGGGAGCCGATACCCCAGCGCTGGTCAGCATTCCCCCCAACCACGGGCCATCGGTGGCAACCATGGTTTGCACCCCGCGCCTGGCCGCCTGGATGGCCGCCGCTGCGCCCCCCGTGCCGCCGCCCACCACCAGCACCTGCGTTTGCCACTGTTCCATGGATCAGCTCTCCAGTCCTAAGCGCGATCGCCCTGGGGCAGAGGACAACTGAGTAAACGTGTAAATGCCTGCCAACACAAACCAGTTCATGATATTAATGCGGGCGTCGTAGAAGGTGAGATCAAACAATGAAAACAGGGTGCAGCCGCCAAAGGCCAGCAGGTAACCTAGCAAAATAGCATTGTGGGATTGGCTAAAGCCTTGGTCAAGCAACAGCCAGACGGCTTGGAAGCAGATATAGCCAATGGTCAGCGTTATCATCACCATGGCTAAAAGACCGACTTCACTGCCCATCAGCAGCCAAAAGTTATGGGGATGGGTGACAATCGGCAGTCCCATGTCATTGCGTTCTGGATAGATCAACTTAAAGTTACCCAGCCCCCAACCCAGCCATGGCCGTTCCTTCATCAATGTCCAGCCAATTTGCCAGACGCCTAGGCGCGGATCCTGGGTAAAAATGCCCATCGACAGCGATCGCCCCCCTAGCCCCATACCGAGAATGCTAAAAATGATGGCTCCTAGCCCCACAAGCCCCACCCAAAACATTTTGTAGTTGACTTTGATGAGAATGCTAGCCGTAATAATTTGAGCAATGGCAATCAGAACACCGTTGCGGGAGCCAGAGCAAAAAATGCCCACCAGGTTAGCGTAGGTGGCAGCATAGAGCCAGCGGTTAGCAATCCAGGACGAAGGACGGGCCCCGGGCAGCGATCGCTGGGCATCCAGAGACCGTTTCACAATCAAGCCTAAGCCTAGAGCCAGCACCAGAATCAGAAAACTAGCTAGGGTATTGGGATGGTCGAAGACCGATAGAGCCCGCTCACGGTGAGGCGTTTGGCGCAGCCACTGCACGACAGGAAGACGACGGATATCTCGGGGAATGATCCGCATCTTGGCAATATATTGCACCAGCGCGTAGAGGTTGATGGGCAGGGTGACCAAGACAATATCTAGGGCCAATTTCTCCAACTGCTCAGTGCGATTGAGGACAAAGGGCAGCAGGGAAAAGAGCAGAAAAAACGGCAGGAAATTCCATAGGTGCAGCAGGGCTTCGCCGCGATCGTAGGCAAACCAAGCGCTCACGACCATCAGCCCACTGACGCCCATGAGCCCATAGCCAACCCATCGATCCACAGCCAAGCGTCGAAAATGGTGTGCCATAGCACCCATGACAAACAGTAATCCTGGAAAGCATACATAGCTGATGTAGGGCAAGCTCAGTAGGCTCAGGCGAAAAATGCGTTGACTCCACTTCACAGTATCTAGAACAATCCAAGTCTTTGGTACGGTTTCCAAGGCAAAACACCCAATATATAGGGTCTTATAATCAAAGTCAGGCAGGGCATTCGGATGTCACAAATGATACCGCTAGGGACTGTCTCTTAGACCAACGGCTACTTAGCCTAACGAAGCTAATAGGCTCCTTCCCCAAATGCCACCACCCAGACCGTACGCATCAAAATGTAGAAATCCAGCCATACAGACCAGTTGCGCACGTAGTAGGCATCTAAGTTAACCCGTTCGTCATAGGTAATATTGTTGCGACCTGAAACTTGCCACAATCCTGTTAACCCCGGACTGACCTTGGTATACAGCTCAAACGTGTCCCCATAACGGGGGATTTCCTCATCCACAATAGGACGTGGCCCTACTAGACTCATTTCACCGCGCAGAATGTTCCAGAGCTGGGGTAACTCATCTAAACTGGTGCGTCGCAAAAACCGCCCCACCCTTGTCACCCGTGGATCGCGCTTGAGTTTATGATCCTGCTCCCAGGATTCTCGTAGCTCCGGGTGGCGATCGAGATAGTTTTGCAGAACGCGATCGGCATTTTGCACCATCGATCGAAATTTCCAGGCTTTGAACGGGCGACCACCGCGTCCTAAACGCGTATGACCATAGAAGATGGGCCCGGGGGAGTCAAGGCGAATCAGCAGGGCGATGATGGCAATGAAGGGAATCAACAGCAGGCCCCCGAGGATGGTAGCCATCAAGTCAACCATTAGCTTGGTAAACCGGGGGCCCGGCAGGAGAAGCTGTTGGCGCACTTCTAGCCCCAAGACGCCGCCCATATCTCTGGCTTCCACCCACAGGCTAGAAAAGCCAAACAGGTCAGGAATGATCAACAAATGGGCGAAGGTTTGGCCATAACGTTCTAATAGGCGCAGCAGCCGACCCCTAGGCACACCTGGCATAGCGACGATCGCGTAGGGAATCCGTCGGGCTCGGGCTAACCCTGGTGCAAGTTCTAGACCACCCACCACCGGTACACCATGGAGCGAGCCATGCTTGTCTGGGTCATCGTCCAACACCAGCACCGGCTTCAAGCCAATGCCCGGACGTCGTAGCAGGGTGCGCACCAGCAAATCTCCAGTCTTCCCAGCCCCCAAAATCATCACGGGATAGCCCCACCAGGATCGATGGGCAAAGGTATGGCGAGTCAAAATACGGCCGAGCAGCACAAGCAGAATAGACAGCAGCCAGGCCATGAGAAAGATGCCCCGCGAATAGACTTCGCCTTCGCGGCGCAGGAAGGTTGCTGAGCCGAGCACCAAGTACATGAGCGTCGTTGTGACGCTAATCCAGCGCAGTTCATCCACCGGGCTCAGAGCTACGCCCGGATAGAGCCCCACAATTGCATAGGCCAGGATGAAAAGCCCCAGCACGGGCCAAAGCTGCCAATAAAGCGATGGATGGTATTGCCCATTTAAGGCAAGGCGTATGTAAACGCTAGAAACGCAGGCAATGGTTAAGGCAATTAAGTCTGCACTGAGAGCGATCGCCAATGTAGGCCAAGAGCGCGTGGAAACCCTCAGTGCTGATAAAGCCGGTCGTATGGTTTGATCCAACTGCATTCGATTTTGTTTCCCTCTCGCTATTACTCTATGCCATCCCCTTGCTGAAATCGCGCCCACTTTTGATCAACAAAGGTAGAGAACTCTCTGCGAAAGCGCTCCGGGCTATAGTGTGCAGCATGTTCATGCAGCATGTCTGGATCAAAGCTCTGTCGGCTAGATTCAAACTGGGTTATCGCTTCGATCAGGCTTTCGATGGTTTGCTCCGGAAAGAGTTGTCCGGTCTTTCCCGGAATCACGGTTTCGGTGACGCCGCCTTTGCCATAGGCAATCACCGGGGCTCCGGCGGCTTGGGCCTCGACGGGGGTGATGCCAAAGTCTTCTTCGGCCGCAAACACAAAGGCCTTGCAGCGCTGCATGTAGTCGGCAACGATGGCATCCGGCTGTTGACCCAGCCAGGTGATATTGGGGGTGAACAGGGGCTGAAGCTTGGCGCGATCGCTGCCGTCGCCAATCACCACCAAGGGCAGGCCTAAGCGGGCAAAGGCCGCCACAATTAGATCGACGCGCTTGTAGGGCACAAAGCGCGACACGGTCAGATAAAAATCATCGCGCTGGCGAGCTGGCCGGAAGCGATCGACGGCCACGGGAGGGTAGATAACGGTGGCCGGCCGGCGATAGGTTTTCCAAATACGACGGGCGATGTACCGGGAGTTGGCCACAAAATGGTCTACCCGGTTGGCGGTGGTGACATCCCAAAGGCGTAGATAGTGGAGGGTTGCCCGGACGGCGATCGCTTTCGCCCCCCGACTCAGCCCAGAGCCCTTGAGATAGGAGTGATGTAAATCCCAAGCGTAGCGAATGGGGGTGTGGACATAGCTGATGTGCAGTTGGTCGGCGCGGGTTAAGGCTCCTTTGGCCACGGCGTGGCTACTGGACACCACCACATCGTAGTTACCCAAATCAAACTGCTCCACCGCCAAGGGCATCAGCGGTAAATATTGGCGAAAATGCTTTTTGGCAAAGGGTAGACGCTGGAGAAATGAGGTCGAAACTGATTTGTGCTGAATAAAAGATTTGAGATGGTCTGGGAGAAATTCAACCAGGCTGAAGAGATCGGCGTCGGGGTAGTGGGCCAAAATCTGCTCCACAACTTGCTCTGAGCCCGCACGAGTCACCAGCCATTCATGGACGATCGCCAGCTTTACCATGAAGACGCGGGGGCGATCGCCCTCACGGATGGTTGAACCTGCTGCGAAACGTTGATGCTGAACTTATAAAGCTGTAGGCGTTTTGGCGTCACGGAGGCGATCGCGGCTTTAACCAGCCTAGGCATAATGGTCGTGCTCCCTGATTCTGCTTGAGTTAACGTTGAACCCGACATTTTGATCCCACGACGAATCGGGCGGGAAAAAGTTCGGGACTAGACTACTTTCAACGATGATCCTATCTATCTATGAAAATCTATCCATGAAAAAGCCCTCATCAAGGAGGGCAATCTTGCTATGTAACCATAACGAGCTGGTCAAGCAAGGAAAATTCTTGGGCAATGGCCCACGCCCAGAAGCACTGTCCATCACTGATGTGACCTGCCTCTAGGGTTGACCAGCTTCTATCGATCGCGCTGTTCTCTTGCCCGCCGGCGGCGATCGCGCCATTCTACAGCGGTCAGGTAAGCAACGCCGCCGGTAAACGTGACTAGCAGCACTAGAGCAACGACGGCTAACGAACTTAGGGCAATTGCTTCAGCATTCATAGGTCTTTCTAGAATCCGTTCCGGGCCCAGACCACCATAGAGATGGAAAAGGTGAAGACCACCAATAGCGAAACCCAGCCTAATGTCAAAATATCCATGATTATGATGTCGGGGTGAAAGTGTCACAGGTATGTATCCTCACCTCATCATAATCCAAAGTTGTCTCGCAACGAAGCTCTTGGGCAGAGGCTCGCCATTCTCGTCATCCCGGCATAGGTAGCGACACCCATGATCCCTAGACCAGCTATAGGCCGCTAGCGGCTCTACTCACGGAGGCCGCTGCCGATTGATCCAGTCATCTCATGCCACCTCCGCCTCTGTTGCCGTCATGCAGGCCAGGGTTAGCTCGCTATGCGCCACGATCTGGCAATCTGGCAACTCTTCTGTTTCCAGGGTAAACGCAGGTTCTGACCACATGGCAATTCCTCCCGGAAGCACACCCATGCCTTCCCAGGTTGGTGCAAAGGGCGGCAAGGCCAAGGAACAAGCTCGCCAGCTTCCCTTGACTGGGGAGCCAAGCTGCTGGCACTGCCCACCTCGTCGTCCTTCGGTTACATAGTGCTGGCAATGGCGACAAGCAGAAACAGAAGTTTGGTTTCTCATGGAAGGAGTGTCATTGGCACAAAACTGTACTTTCTATTGTTGTCTTTAGTATTCCCAGGTTTTTCGAATTCAGAACAGGTCAAGTGCCTTATAGCTCTTGAATTCAGCGATCCCAAAGAAAAAATGATATTTAGATTGTCTTTAGGTTTCCATTACGAGGAATACACAAATGTTAGGCATTAGATATAAAATCTCTATTTCCTAGGAATCAAGCCTGATTTTTTATAAAAAGCACTGGGGATCACGTCCAAGACCGAGCGATCAGATTGTAAATTGCAGGTTTAGTATGACCAAAGTGGACACCTTTTAAAATATTTTGATTTGTAACTGTTATGAGAAAGGCAGGTTATTTCTGCTACTGAGGATGTCCAGTTTTCGTGATCCTACACTGCCATCCAACAACGGGAGGTTTCCCCCAGATGTATGCCCAGATTTATGCCCAACCCTTAGCTGCACAGAGCGCGCATACAGACCAGCGCTGCAATTCTCCTGGAGGAGTGGGGCATTGGCAGGAGGGGCAGAGCGGTAGATGACGCGATCGCTGCTGGATCAGGGACGACCAGCGCTGAAAAGCTTCGGCCGAGGTTTGGCATCGCGGATGCACAGGGGGCTTGATAGCAGGTTCTGGCAGGCGGCTAGGATGAAGTCGCCAGGTGGAGAGATCCTCCATCTGCTCAACGGTGATGGACGAAGGGGATGACCATTGGGTGGTGGAAAATCGAATGTCTTGCAGGGTATCGGCTTGCAGGTAGTCGGCGAGGTGATGATTGAGCTTGTCTAAAAGGCGTAGGCGTTCAAAGGAGAGGTTTTGGGCCCAAGCCGAGTTGGATGTGGCGACAATTAAGACTTGGCGCTGGATGGCAACGGGGCGAGTCTGGGCAGCAACGGCAGCACCCACCACCTCGGGCCAGCAGTTGAGCAAGGCTTGAAAACTGCGGCGCGATCGCCATTGAGGCTTCGTTTCAACGGCATGAATCAGGTGTTGTAGGGATTGAAACGTCATGGTTCGCTCATCCGCGGGTTGGCTCTGTTGTGCGAAAGTTGGTCAAATTCTCAACTTGCGTTTATGATCCCCAAATGAAGGCACCGATTCCAGTCCATTGAGGAGGTATATCCTTATTATGTCTGGAGAGCTGTATCAGAACTAGCGTTGGTTCCTGGCTGGGAATGTGATCTGTTTGACTGACCCATCGTTTCCCCTCATCCCCCAGCCCCTTCTCCCACAAGGGTAGAAGGGGATCTAGAAAAGTGCCGGTGTTTTCAAAGCCCCTCTACCGACTTGGGAGAGGGGTTTGGGATGAGGGTCTTCAAGTTTTGTCGGTCAAGCAGGAGTGTGATGCCTATCGCGCAGATCGGATACCCGCGCAGATCAGACGCCTTCGACGCTTTGGGAGATTTTAGTTATGCCGAAGTCCTTGCTTTCTAACCTTAATCGGGATTCTGATGGCGGATCAGATCCTCAGGATGCGGTTTTGCACCCTCTGCTGCAAGCTGCCCTGCTGGGTCTAGATACCGAGTTAGATCAAGAGTTAGCGCGCTATCGACGGCAGCGATCGCTGAAGCCTAGGCGATCGCCTCGACCTGTTCAGCGACCTGTCCATGAACCCCAAGGACGCGCCGAATTACCAGCCTTGGCCGCTAGCACAGCCGCCCTAGCGACAGGACTACAGCCACGGCAGACGCCAGCATCGCCTGAGCGGGCGATCGCCCCTACCCCGGCTGCCTTAGCAACGCCTGGCAACCACCATCTAGACGCCCCCGTTCCCGATGATTACATGGAGTCGTCTGAAGAACTGCTGCGTAGCTTGGCAGACGAAGCACCGCCGTCTCAGCCTGTCTACGAAGCCGACGACGATGAACCTGGCCTGATTGCTAGCCTGTTGACGCCTCTGGGCATTGGGTCAATGCTCCTCCTCTTACTCTCTAGCGCCACTCTCGGCTACGTCATTCTCAATCCATCACTGGTGGGTTTACCACGTTTGGGACAGTGGGGAAGCGATCGCCCCACGGCTGAGGGCGTTGTATCACCGTCTAGCCAGGGCGGTATCCCCAATCCCAACCTAGCGGAAGAAGAGTTTGTGAACTTGGGATTAGACACCCTGAGCACCCTGCCGCGCACAGGACAACCTACGCCCCAAGTATCCCTACCGCCGACGAACGCGACGACCCCTGCTCCATCCACCACCGCTACTGCGGTACCATCTGCCATTGCCGATCAGCTGCAGCCTGACTTGACAGCATCCGTGGTTGTGGAATCCGATCCCTCGGATGTGGTCTATGTTCCAGATCCTGCCCCCGTAGCCCAGCCCGCTCCAGCCGCACCGGCTCCAGTGGTTCAGCAGCCCGCACCGGCTCCCGCGCCTGCGCCCGAGGTTGCAGCGGCTCCCAGTGCTGCTCCGGCTCCGTCGAACTATTACTATGTGGTGACAGATTACAGCGGCGATCGCAGTTTAGAAGATGCTCGCCAAGCCGTGGGAGATGCCTATGTGCGCAACTTCCCGGAGGCAGGAGCCCAGGTGCAGTTTGGGGCCTTTAGCGACCCAGACCGGGCTGAAGCCTTGCTCAATGAGCTAGCTAGCCAAGGGATTTCTGCTGAGATTTATCGACCTTAGGCATCACCTAAGGCCTCTAACCGCAAAACCGGATCGCTCGTGGTTCAACAGTCGAGAGCTAAGCTCGTGCGATACCATGAAATGGACTGCGTTGTCAGTCATGATGCTGGGTTTCGTTAGTGGAGACGGGTATGGGATTTTTTCAGCGAGTCGGCAGGGTGATTCGAGCCAACCTCAATTCCTTAGTGAGTCAAGCCGAAGACCCCGAAAAGATTCTGGAACAAGCCGTAAGCGACATGCAAAACGATCTGATCGAGATGCGTCAGGGCGTGGCCCAGGCGATCGCGACTCAGAAACGCACGGAACGGCAGCATAGCCAGGCCCAGTCTACGGCGGATGAGTGGTACCGGCGGGCCCAGTTAGCGCTGCAAAAAGGGGACGAAGAGCTGGCTCGGGAAGCCCTCAGCCGCCGCAAGTCCTATCAGGAAACGGCTGACAGCCTGGGTCATCAGCTTCCTCAGCAGCAAGCCGTTGTTGATAATCTGCGCCAGAACATGATGAGTCTAGAGCGCAAGATTTCGGATGCAAAAACCAAGAAGGATATGTACATTGCCCGGGCGCGATCGGCTAAGGCATCGCAACAGCTCAATGAAATGCTGGGGCGGGTGGGTACCACTGGAGCCATGCAGGCTTTTGATCGCATGGAAGAACGGGTGCATGAGCTAGAAGCCCGATCGGAAGCCGTAGCGGAGCTGGGGCAGGATGATCTAGAAAGTCGCTTCTCTGCCTTGGAGGGCAGTAGTGTCGATGACGATCTGGCAGCGATGAAAGCAGAGTTAAGCGGGCGATCGCCCCAGAGTTTGCCATCGAGCCCTGCAGCCCACACTCCAGAGATCGATCACGAGCTAGAAGAGCTACGATCGAAGGTCGATAATTCCTAAGCCAGGTTTAGGATTGATTAGCGCAGATCACGACCAAAGGGCAGCAGCGCCACAATCACGAGCTTGAAGTGCTGCTTGGCGAAGGGGAGACCGATAATCGTAATCGCCAGGATCAGGGCAGAGACGAGATGGGCGATGGCAATTTCCCAGCCGAAGAGCACCAGCCAAATAATGTCGAAGATGATGCGCAAGGGGCTGTCAGCCTTATCGGATACCACCACCTCTTTGCCAAAGGGTGTCAGGGAGGCAAATCCTATCTTGATCACCTGTAGGCCAAAGGGAATGCCAATGATGGTCAGGCAGATGGCCAGTCCGCCCACAATGTAGCCAATCGCAGCAATCAAGCCGCCGAAAATTAACCAAATTAGATTGCCAAGTAAGCTCATGATGTCGTTCTCCTGAGGTCATGGTGTGAGTGAGCAGGCTGCGATCGGGTCAAAGGTCTCAACCTTTAGGCAGAAGCTCGGTCAGCTTCCTCCTCTGCTTGGAGATCCTGCACAACTTTTTCGGCTTCTCTCGCTTTTTGCAGATGAGCCACATACATTTCCATGCGGTGATCGTTAATGCCATCAAACCCTTGTTCCAGCGTACCGATCGCGTAGCCAAGCATTCCATCAACCAGACGCGTTACAAAGTCAGGATTCTTGGTCAAATTGCCCCGGACATCAAAGTAATACTTATGTCCAGTATGGCGATAAATACGAGGGAACGTCCATGGCAAGATGGGCGGCGGCACGGCTGGCACAATATCGTTATTGTTCACATAGCGGAAGGTGCGATCGCCCAAGACCCTGTCAAACTGGCGCTGGAACGCCCAATCGCCTACCCTCGGTTGCCCAAAGGTATAAAGCCCTTGAACCTTAATACCCGTATCTTGCAGAGCTGCGGCGGCTAGGGTGGCCAAGGCTCCGCCCAAACTGTGCCCTGTCACCCAAAGGGTCGCGTCAGGTTCTACCCGTCGCCAGCGCAAGATGATGTTAATCACTTGGGGAGCAACGCTGTCCCAGGCATGTTGAAAACCTCGGTGAACCTTAGCATTCTCCTGAAACACAATGTCGCTTTTCAGGAGGCTAGCAATTTCGGTATCCATGGTGTCCATCTTGCTTTTACCAGCAAACTTCCGCAGTTTGATTTTGATATTGGTTTGCCAGTCTCGCAGTTTTTGGGTGCCGCGAAAGCCTAGAACAATATTGCCATTGATGCGAAAAATAATGCCTTGGGTCTCGCTACCTGGGTCATCAATGTAATGAAAGTCTACGCCAAGGTTTGCCCCCCATTGGGTTAATACCTCGCGAATATAGCGTTCATCCGAGTAGACCAGGTAGGAAACCTTACCGAGGGTGAGGGCGCGTTTTGCATCTGATATCGCAAACTCGTTGCTGAAGTCTGTGGGGCGATAGGGCGTTGGCAAAATCCGATAGCCATACCGCTCAAAAAGTTTTTGAACGTCGGTATAGCCAGCCTTATGGATGTAGGTAAATAACTGTTCATAGAACCCCGATGCCCCTTCCCGGCGATATTCGCGATCGCCAATCACGCGAATCCAGTAAATAATGTAGGGACGTAATTCTTCGGCGGTGATCAGCTTAGATTTGATGTAGTACTCGAAGTTGCAGAACCCATTTAAGAAGTCATCAAACCAACTGCGCAGGGTGAGTTCAATCAGGTATTCCTTAAGTTCCTGCTTGTAGCGATCGCTATCAACGTCCTTAAGGCTTTCCACCTCGTGCTTACGCAGAATGGTTTCGTTGTGAGACACCAAGGCCCGTCGTAGGCGAATATCTTTAGGTTCAAAAAAAATGTGCTCTGAACGTCCCGGCAGCTTCAGCGGCAGTTCCCGGAATTCCTCAAAGTCAATAATAGAAAGGACGTGGCCAATCGATGGCTTGCCCTCAAATTCTTTAATGATGCTGCGAATAAACTCAACTCGTTTCCAGCGCTGCTGTTCGTAGTACTGAGTGGCAACCCCAATGGCAACAATCGCCAGGATGGCGCTGCTGATGGCAATCAACCAATGGGGGTTCAAGGGCAGGGTGGAGGCGGAGTCCGTCGTAGGCGAGGAGGACTGGGCCAGCACCACGGGCTCAGGATCCGCGAAGGACGTGGTTGGAGATGCGATCGCCCCCGTGGCCGTTAAGCAAAGGGCCGTCGTAAACAAGACTGAAAGGAAACGATTTTTCATAGCCTTTGCTGAGATAGATGCAGCTTGAAACAGCAACAACCCTGAACCGAGGTGCGAGATGATGCTTAGGATACACCTGCCCATCTCTGACAGACATTGCCTAACCTCCCATTGAGCCGTTATACCACGTCTCTGATATCAGGGTACAGACAGGTGAAGATCGGCAAAGAGCTTGTCCCATGACCCTTACGGATAATTGCCTAGCCCCTGCAAGGATTTGGTCTGCGTTATCGTTAACACATCGATGGGAGTTTATCACACCCACTGTACTCTGTGGGTCTTCAGAATAGGAAGACAAGCGATCGCTCTTGGTACCGTTAGGTGGCGGCTGGTTGGGACATGGCGACGGGTTGAGATAGCCGTAGGTCGCGCAGGTCTGGTATCAGGCAGTTTTGATGGCCATGAGCGCCGTAATTTTCTGCAGCACCTGATTGGGATGCAGCGGTTTGGGTAAGTAGTCATCGGCTCCGATCGCCACACAGGTCTGAATGCCTTCTGCTTCGCTGAGCTGCCCCATGGCCACAAGTTTCAACTGCTTGGTGCTAGGGTTTTGCCGCAGTTGGCGAATCAGGTCATAGCCGTTGGTATCTGGCACATCGACATTGAGAATCACCGCATTGGGGCGCAGAATTTCAATTTGCTCCACCGCCCGCGATCCTTCCACAATCCACACGACCTGATAGCCGGCTGCAGTCAGCATGTCGCAGACTAGGTTGGCACTCTCTTCATGGTTTTCAATCAGCACCATGGGCCCGAGGTTATGCCGAGCCCGCAGCGCTCTCGGGGAAGCTGGGATGGAAGGGGTCGCTAGCCGCAGGTTCGACGATCGTTGTACCGGTAGCCGCACGGTGAAGATCGAGCCAACGCCGAGGGTTGATTCCACGGTAATGCTGCCGCCGTGTAGCTCTACCAGATTTTTAGTGAGGGCTAACCCCAGCCCCGTGCCGCTATAGTGCCGGTTGTAAGACGTATCGAGTTGCTGAAATTTTTGAAAGAGCAGAGGCTGTTGATCCTCCGCAATGCCAATGCCCGTGTCTTTCACCTGAAAGGTGGCGATGCGCTCGTCTCGAAAGACCGAAAGAATCACCTGACCGCCCTCAGCGGTAAACTTGATGGCATTGCTCAGCAGGTTTAAGAGCACTTGTTGAAGCCGCAGCGGGTCGGCGGTAATGATCTCGGTGGATGGGTTGAGACGCATATCGAGGGTGAGATCAATCTGTTTGAGCCGGGCCTGTTCTTCCACGATCCGCATACTCTGCTGGGTGATGTTGGACAGGGAACAGGGCCCGCATTTGAGCACCAGGTGCCCGGCTTCCAGTTGCGATAGATCCAAAATATCGTTGATCAATTCCAGCAAATGCTGACCGCTATCATGAATCGTTTGTAGATGCTTGCATTGCCGGGGCGTGAGTTCATCAGCTAGCCAGCGCTGTAGGGTGGTGGACATGCCGATAATGCTGGTCAGCGGGGTGCGCAGTTCGTGGCTCATGGCCGACAAAAACTCGCTTTTGGCTTGGTTAGCGGTTTGGGCAGCCAACATGGCATCGCGGAGGTCGCGGGTACGTTCAATGACCCCTTGCTCTAGCAGATCTTTTTGTTGCTGCAGTTGGGCATAGAGCTGAGCCTGGCCAATGGCGATCGCTAAATGTTCGGCAATTTGCTGCAGAAACGTCACTTCACTGGTTTGCCAGCGGCGTTGATATTGGCATTGGTGGGCCACCAACAATCCCCAAAACTGATCATGAACCACAATCGGGGCAGCTAGCTTGGATTTGACCTGGGCTTCCTGCAAGAAGGCCAGCATCTCGGGTTCTTGACCGTAGGTTTGTTCAATATCGTCCACGGCTAGGGGAATGCCCTGCTGGTAGCGATCGCGCAGGTAGGGAATTTGGGCAGAGCAGTAGTCGTTAATCAAATGGCGCAGGGAGGGAATATCGTCCTGGGAGCGCGCTTCATAGGTGACATAGCTGCCAAAGGAAATGTAGTGGCTGGTCGTAGCAGCGGCATCAGGCTGCTGGTCGATAACCTGCCCTAGCTTGGCTAGATGCGCTGACTGATCGAGGGAATCAAATTGGTAAATAATCAGCCGATCCACCGCCAAAAACTGCCGCACCTGCGACACGGCTGTTTCCAAAATGACGGGTAGCTCTAGACTTTGGCGAATTTGGGAAATCACCTGGTTCAGCAAGCGCTCCTGCTCCACCTGCTGCCGCAACGCCACCTCCACCGGTTGGCAAACGGCTGGATAGAGGGCAGATACCTCTATGGCACTGGGGCTATCAGCCCCGAGGTTATGCTGTCGCAGATCGCACAGCAATACATTGGGGACAGAGATACCCTGACTCATCAAGGCGAGGATCTGGGTGGTGAAGTGCCCTTGGACGGCCGCAGAGTTGGGCTGGATGGTCGCAATCAGGGCTAAGAGCTGAGAGGCAGCGATCGCCTTACGGTCATCCAGGGGAGCTGCCATCGCTAGGCGCTTAAGCACAGCAGCGATCGCCTCGGGCTCGAAGCTAAAGGATGCCTTGAGCCTAGGATCTGGATCCACGTCACGGGTACCATCCTGTTGCCCAAGCAGCATGGCGCTGAAGGTCGGCGAGACGAGAATCACAAACTGATCAATATCCGATACGGCCTGACGCTGAGCTGTTGAACAATGGCGATCGCTGACCACCACCGCCTGATCAAGCTGTTTCGCCATGGTCTGAAGCAACTGCTTACACTGCTCGAACAAGTCAGGCGATACCATCGGCGCGTGATCCATAAAATCAGAGTGACTAAACATTGCGAGTCGGCTCGTTCGAGCAACATTTTGGGTCTTCAACGCAGGCAGTAGCATCTGCTGGATGGGTGACCATCCAACCCCTAAGTGTCCTCACCGTGTGACCGAACGCAAGTCTACCGGTGCCCAACTGGGCCATCAAGAACCCTTGAGAGCTTCACTATCCTCAAGTCAGCTTGTCAAACCCCATCCACCTACCATGAATGGGGTCTGTCATACTCTGCAATTGTCCTGCAAGGGGGAGTGATGTCCTAGTCTAAGGGCGATCGCACCTGTAGGGCTCTCCTAGGTGGCCTATCCCCCCTGACATTATGGTAGCGGGATCACTTTAGCCTCAACTGCTGAGCACTGCCGCCAACGTTGCTGGAGGCTAGGTCATCACCCCTAAGGATAAAAGCAAAGCTGCGGTAGTCCTAGGGTTTCGTCCCAGCCCATCATAATATTTAGACATTGTAAAGCTTGGCCGGCCTGACCTTTCAGCAAATTATCGATAGCCGACATAACAATCACCCGTCCGGTGCGCTGATCGACTTCAATGCCGATGTAGCATAGGTTTGTGCCGCAGGCCCACTTGGTTTGGGGATACACGCCGCTAGGCAAGATCTTCACCCAGGGAGACGAACGGTAGAAAGCTTGGTAAATCGTTGATAGATCCTCCCGCACTAGCCCCGGATCGCGCATGGTGGCATAGACGGTGGCTAAAATACCCCGCGCCATGGGAATCAGGTGGGGCGTAAACTGCACCATCACCTCATGACCCGCCAGATCGCTACAAATCTGCTCAATTTCGGGGGTATGGCGATGGCGAGCAACCCCGTAGGCACCCAAGCTATTATCTGCCTCCGCTAACAGCATGTTGGTCTTGGCCTGGCGACCACCGCCGGAGGTGCCAGATTTAGCATCAATAATGGCCGTTTCGGGAGATACCAAGCCTTGCTTCAGCAACGGCGATAGGGCCAACAGGCTGGCCGTGGGATAGCAGCCAGGACAGCCAATGAGCTGGGCTTGGGCAATCTGGCTGCGGTAGAGCTCCGGCAGTCCATACACCGCCGTTTCCGCCACAGAGCGATCGCTCCTTTCTTTGCCATACCAGGTTTGATAGGTATCCAGGTCAAAGAATCGGTAATCTGCGGATAGATCCAGAACCCGACAGCCCCGCTCTAAGAGGCGTGGCGCTAGATCACAGGCAATGCCATTGGGCAGCGACAAAAACACCACCTGGCAGCGATCGGCAATTTGATCGAGATCGATGGCCTCAATAGACTGGGTGATGGCATGCCCCAGGTGAGGGTAGAGGTCAGAAAAGGGCTTTCCGGCTGTACTATCACCGCCTAGGTACACCAGATCAAGCTTGGGATGGTCGAATAAAAGCCGTACCAACTGCACGCCGCCATAGCCAGAGGCACCCACAATTCCCACTGATATCCGTTCCGCGTCACCCATAATGTCTTAACCTTTCGATGTTCTAAAAAACCGCTGAAGTGCTTTTGTATACACCTGACTTTACACCGCTAACCCCATTTTGTGACCGAGAGCGATCGCTCTTTTCTAATCGCGGCGCGCGTCATGGTCATGATGTCTAGAATGAACCCTGGGATGGCATGATGATGGTTTCATGACTGCGGTGCAATGGAAACCACCCCAAAGCTTGCAGGCGAGGGTCAGAGAATAACCGATGACCTCTTATATCTGTGGCTCCCATAATAGGCATAGAGCGTCAAACCCTAGCCTTGGCCCTTGAGGTGGCATCATCCATCTGTTCGCGATCGCCTTTTATAGTAACCGTTCCTTTGGCTGACGGCCGACGGAACCTAGGCGATCTAACCTCATCAACTACACGTTGACATCTGCGACTGTGAATCAGAAGACCGTCAGGTTCCTTGCATCTCAATGGATCATGATTAAAAGGCGGCACCCGGATTCGAACCGGGGGATGGAGGTTTTGCAGACCTCTGCCTTACCACTTGGCTATGCCGCCATATTGCTTAGCGTAGATTAGTATAACAAACTTGGGCCCAGACCAACGATTCCTGGAGGGATAGATAGGGTGAAATCTGTGGTGGTATTCGGCAGTCTAAATATGGATCTGGTGACCCGCTGCGATCGCTTCCCTCAACCGGGAGAAACCTTGGTGGGCAGAGACTTCACCACCGTGCCAGGGGGCAAGGGAGCCAACCAAGCCGTAGCGGCGGCGCGGCTGGGTGTGCCGACAGAATTGGTAGGACGCGTAGGCCAGGATGACCTAGGGCGATCGCTGCTGGCAGGGCTTCAGCAAGCAGGGGTGGGCTGTGACGGAGTCACGGTGGATAGGGACTCTGCTTCTGGGGTGGCGGCGATCGCGGTGGACGGTCGGGGCGAAAATCAGATTGTGATTGTGCCGGGCGCGAATGGCCAGGTTGAGACTGCTGATGTGCAGCGCTTGGCGACCTATCTGCCGCAGGCAGGTGTGCTGTTGCTGCAGCTCGAAGTTCCCTTGCCGGCCGTGGTATCGGCAGCTCAGATAGCTCACAGCATGGGAGTACGGGTGATTCTCGATCCGGCTCCTGCCCAGGCGCTGCCAACGGATCTCTTTCCCCTACTCCACTGCATCACCCCCAATCAGGTGGAAGCGGGGCAACTGGTGGGGTTTCCGGTGGGCGATCGCGCTTCGGCCCAGCAGGCCGGTGAGGTATTGGTGAAACGGGGGGTGGCGATCGCCATCGTCAAACTAGGAGAGCAGGGGGCGATCGCGGTGACGGCCGATCAGGTGTGGGTGCAGCCGGCCTTCTCGGTGCCCGTGGTAGATACGGTGGCGGCGGGGGATGCCTTTAACGGCGGTCTGGCGATGGCCATGGTGCAGGGACAACCGCTGCCGGATGCCCTGCGTTGGGCAACAGCGATCGCTGCCCTATCGGTGACCCAGGCAGGGGCCCAGCCCTCCATGCCCACCCGATCGGCCGTGGAGGCATTTCTGGCCGATCCACCGCCCACAATTGCGACATCCAGCAATCAAGCGCTGATTTATGGGAACAGTTCGATCAGACTGTCCTGACGATTTGCTCCACCCCTCGGATAACGTGAGTGCTAGTTGACTAACAGCCCGGTGGACCTAAGACTCTGCCGGTTTTTTTCTTTTTAAATTCCACCGCTCGCCCAGCCCCGTAGACGACCAGACAACACTCAGCCGCCTACGCGTCTGGCAGAGCCCCTGAGAATGCCCCTTGTCTTCTAGGGTATTGAGCAGGGTATCAACTGCGGGGGCGATCGCGTTCAGAGTTTGCCGAACAATCGTGAATCGGCGGGCGATCGCCCCAGACGACACCCATGCAGCCTCAGTCTGTGATAAAACGTAACAGCAACCTAGATTATCTCAACCTTTCGCTGAATGCTAAGACTTATCACCGACTTTGACGGCCCGATTATGGACGTGTCGGAGCGCTATTACCGGGTGTATCAAATTGGGCTAGAGCAGGTGGGTCGCCCAGATCAACCGCTGAATTGTCTATCCAAAGCAGACTTTTGGGAGCTGAAGCGGGCCCAAGTGCCCGAACGTCAGATTGGGCGTATGTCTGGACTCGATGAAAGCCAGGCGGAAACCTTTGCTCGATATCGCCGCAAAACGGTACATACCCTGCCCTACCTCAAGTACGATCAGCCTGTGCCGGGAGCGATCGCCACCCTAGAACGCATCCAGTCCCTGGGTATCGACCTAGCCGTCATGACCATGCGGCGAGAGCGAGAGCTAGACGACGCCTTTGCTCGCTATGACCTCGGGCGCTTTTTCCCCAGCGATCGCCGCTATTGTCTCAGCAACGACTATGTGAAAACCAGCGATGTGGAAGACAAGCCACTCTTGATGGAACGGGCCATGGCAGAGCTACCCCCCGCATCCAACTGGATGATCGGTGATACCGAGGCAGACCTAGCCGCCGCCCATCGCTATAGCATTAAAGCGATCGCTGTCTTATCAGGCATTCGCAACCGCGAGCAACTGAGCCACCATGCCCCCCACTACATCGTGGATCACTTGGCTGCTGCCGTTGATCTCGTTGTGGATCACTTGGCTGCTGCCGTTGATCTCGTTTTACATCACGAGAACATGACCCCCTAGTCCCTAGCAAAGTCCTGCAAGCCAGGGACGTGCCTAAGCGCTTACCGGAAAAAGCTGCTCGTCAGCCATAGGGCAATCAGCGTCACCATAGTGGCAAATACATCGGGGGTAATGCTCGACAGTCCTTGGGTGAGCAGCACGCCCCCCAACCACGAGCCGAGAAACACACCTCCAAAGAAGCCCAAAAACGTAATTAAGACCGCCCGGCCAAACTTACGTTCTTTACGGCTAATGAAGTAAATGCTTGCGCCAATGCCAATGGCTAGGGCGGCCGGCGGAGCCATGAGACCAATCACCGCAGTGGCTAGCATGACGCCCCCAGGCCAAAGAATATCCGTGCGACTGGGAGTATCTAAAACGCCCTGAAGCCAATCCGGCGTTTGCACCGACGTCGCTGGTTCAGGCTTCACCGGAGCATCCGCCAACTGTCGCTCGGGAAATCGAATGCGATCGGGCACTGGAATTTTGCCCTCTTGGCGCAAGCGTAGACGCTCCATTAGCACAGAGTCGTAGGCGGTTTCAATCACCTCTAGCTGCTTGCGATCGTCTTTATATTCCTCCACCAGACGACTGCGTGCCTGCTGAATTTCTTCAAACGATGCATCTTCGCCGACCCCGAGCAATTCATAACCGCTTTGCTCTCTCATCTAAGACCTCCGCAAGACTCCCACTGTACTTAATTTAGAATTGTCAATTATGATCAGCAAGAAAACTGTCCACAAAAACTGCCCACAAGGTTTTAGGACTTGCCTGACAATTGTATGACTTGATAGAAACCCAACTCCTAGAGTTCTATGCCCCTCCCTTTAAGCCTTGCCAGCGTACAGTATGGTTGATTAATTTTAAGCAAAATCTTTCTTGCTTCTTTGATATTAACCAGGATTGACCCGTGTTTCCGCAGGGGCGATCGCAAAACCTCATCCCCCTTGCCCAATGTATGCCTTGCCCCCTGATGCCACGGGGAAGGATTGAATCAAGATAGATGAGACAAGCATACCCACCCTAGAACCTTCCATGCATCATACTCTTCTAACTCAAGTGTAACGATGGAGAATTTCTAGAGATCTTGAAATAGGCTCACTCGGTCTAATGGATTTATTCTAACCAACCGCCTAGTTTCATTCGCAATTCCTCTCATCTCTTGAATATCTAGGGTACGGTAGACATAAAGAATCTAAGATTAAAGCCAAGCCGATGCCAAGATCGCTTGATATGCTATGGGGGAAGAGGCAACTAAATGTTAGATTTTACAAAATCCTATACGAATGGTTGACGTGGGCTCTGTCCTCTAGCCTATATTCAAATCTCAGGTTGTTGTTAGGCATTTGCCATCGTCTTGTTCCTAAAAACAACCTCTACCGCACATAGTTCACCGATGTCACTGGCATTTATCTTGATTATGTCGATAGCCGCACCTTCAGCAGATCTTGCCCCCCTGAATCATAGTCAGAGTTCAGGGTGTGGAGAACTGGTTTCTAGCCTCTTCTCTCTACAATGGTTTCATCGACTGACGGCTGATCAACCTAGTCATATCCAGTGCTTACGTTCGTTACTTTTGAGTTAAGTCACGGCCATGGGCTCACCCAAAATTCTTGTTGTTGATGACGATCCGTCCATCCGCACCCTCATCCATCGTTTCCTCTCCAAGCAGAACTACCAGATGGAGTCTGCGGAAGATGGCAAAACGGCGATGGCTATTTTTGAGCAGTTCAATCCTGACTTAGTCATTTTGGATGTGAACCTGCCCGATGCAACGGGCTACACCCTTTGCCAAGACATGCAAAACCGCACGGGTGTTTTTGTGTTGATGCTCACCAGTCGTTCCGACGAAGCCGACAAAATCCGTGGATTCTCCCAAGGGGCAGATGACTACCTCACCAAGCCCTTCAGCTTGGGAGAACTAGAGGTACGAGTTGGAGCCATCCTCAAGCGCCAGCGCCCTGTGACCACCGCCGAACAACAGCGCCTCAAGTTCAATAATCTCATGATCGATCCCGTGCGCCGCGAGGTGTTGCTGGAGGGCAGTTTGGTGGCCCTAACCGCCCTAGAGTTTGATCTGCTCCACTTTTTGGCCAGCAATCCTGGACGGGTGTGGCGACGGGCCGAGCTGATTCAAAAAGTGTGGGATTACGAATATGTGGGCGATCAGCGGGTGGTGGATGTCCATATCGGGCAAATCCGCAAAAAGATTGAAATCGACACGACTCAGCCGGCCTTGATTCAAACGGTGCGGGGGGTTGGCTATAAGTTTGAGGCTCCGGAGATGGTCTCGGGGGGGTAGACCTACAGTCGTCCTGGTTGACTGACAAATCTTTTTGCCTAGGCTAGATTGAGCAACGTCAAACCTAGTGCCAGACTGGATTTCGTTGGGTTACGCTGACGCTAACCCAACCTAGGTGAGAATCAAGATCGCAGGAGTTTTGTCCGTCAATCAGGCCACGAGTCTCATCT
>RECH01000075.1 GCA_007694125.1 Leptolyngbya sp. DLM2.Bin15 | reverse complement strand
CCGAATCATCTTCCTGGAGAGCTGCAGCCAAATTGCGAATATTAAACGCCGCTAAAACGTCACCGGCCCAGCTTTCTTGATTGGGAGACAAAATCGGCTGACGACTCACCAACACCAGGGCCGTGCTATCTGTTTCGGTTGCTTGGGCCAAACAGGCATCATAGCGTTGCAAAATCGGTGTAGCATCTACATCGAGAACAGTGGCCAGGTCTTCCGTAAGCTGACGTAGCGATCGCCAACTGTTTACATTGGTCAATAACGTCCGAATTCCCAATTCCTCCAGCCGCTCCGCCGTTTGTTCATGGAATCCCTCCGCTCCCACAACCAGATCAGGACTCAGAGACACAATAGTTTCCAGATTAGGAGCCATGCGGCCGCTGCTCACCGTTTCGAGATCAGCAAACCGAGGATCCTCCATCAACAGACTACTGCCAGGAATACCCACCAAGGATTGGGGCTGTAACTGTTCTGTGAGATCCGCCGTGAGCGACGTGAGGGCAACGACCCGTGGAACCGAGGCGATCGCGTCCTCCTGCTCAAGCACGGTCGATAACCCTGCGGTTGGATCATCCGTCGCCGTGCAGGCGCTAGTTACTGTG
Organism: Leptolyngbya sp. DLM2.Bin15; assembly: GCA_007694125.1. GTDB lineage: Bacteria > Cyanobacteriota > Cyanobacteriia > RECH01 > RECH01 > RECH01. The sequence goes on along the minus strand of RECH01000075.1, from coordinate 6,145 downwards.
AATAAGAGAGCGATCGCGCCTACACGTAAACCTAAACCAGTCATGGTATGAACCTCCAAAGGATAAAACATCATGGGCTGGGGGACAGTATTAGTATCAAGTCCAGATGAATGGTTCGTGTTGGAAAATCCTGCATAGGATTCCCCGCTTCGCCGCCCTCTTAGATAAGGGGGCTATCCACTCTTGAGTACTGCCATCACCGTTTGGTGAATCATGTATCAACCGGACTTGATATAACCTGCCTCCCAGTGCCACTCATAACACAGGTGCTAGAACCGCCACGTTAGTCCAGCGCTAAGGGTGCGGCCAGGTTGGGTAAAGCGTTCAATGTCAGGACGTTCATTGAAATTCCGTACGTCTCCATAGCGGTAGTATTTTTCATCAAAAAGATTGAACAGACCCACATTTAGCGTCAGGTTTGGCGAAAAGCGGTAATAGCCAATCAAATCCAGCACCGTGAAGGAGCCAGGGATGAACGGAGAGATGCCTGTGTCAGGGTCAGTTTCACGGCCCGTCCGCGGTGAACCCACAATGGTACTGATCAGCTCCGCTCCCCATCGATCTTCAGGAGCCTGATACCCCAGCCCCACCACCAGCTCAACCGGATCTACCGATAGCAGTGGAGAATCGGTGGTTAGGTTATTTCCCACCGTCCAGGCTAAGGCCGATCGAAGTCTAAATCCGTGGGGATTGGGGCTAAACCGGTATTCGCCGCCAAACTCTAGTCCATAAATTTCTGCCTCACTCACGTTTTGAGTCTGGAAGATATTCACCACCGGAGTGCCAAAGGCTGGGGGAGGCGTCAGAATCTCTGTTCCGGCAGGGACAAAGGATTCGATGAAGTTATCGTAGCGACTGTAAAATCCAGTCAGGTTAAAGCGAGCTTGGGGGAATTCACCGCGAATTCCCAGTTCAAAGGTGTTACTGGTCTCTGCCTCCAGGTCAGGATTGGAAATGGTGCGATATTTGAAAAATGCCCCTGCAATGTTGGTAAATCCGCTGTTAATTTCGCTGTATAGCGGAGCACGGAAGCCTCTTGCATATCGACCCACCAAGGTAATTTCCGGCGAAGCCTGATAGACCAAACTTAGGCTAGGCGAAACATTGGATGCGCTGTAGTCAACCGCTTCAGCTCCATTACGGGTAAACGCCTCATCAGGGCTGGTATTCAACCGGTAGTAGTCGAAGCGGATGCCTGGAATAATGCTCAGCCGGTTGTCTGGCAGGGTCAGTTCATTCTGGATATAAAACCCTAGCCGCAGTGTATCTGAGTTAGGGAAATCTGCAACCGGAAACGTATCCGTCACCGATGTACGGGTCTGCTCGCCGGTGACTAGGTTGGTCTCGATGCGATCGCGGGGACGCTCATTGCGAGTATTGGAGATTTCTGCCCCGTAGGTGAGGCGGTTAGCAACGGAGCCGATGGTAAAGTCACTGCGAAGCTGGAGGTTGGCCCCAAGGACGCGATCGAGGAAATCATAATCATCCTGCCGCCGGGTGGGGGTACCAACGGGAAACTGACCGCCGCTGCCCGCACCATAGATAAATTCTGATTCTCGCAGCTCTTCCTGGCGTGAGTTTTGAAAATAAAACTGCAGTTGACCAAACTGGAGGAACGAAGACGAGTCTGGATCGTCATACTCATAGGCAAGGCTAAGCCGCTCCCGGTTGGTATTGAGCCGCACCTCCTCGAAGCTAGTGGTCGGGCCGAGGTTAGAGGCAGCAATGTCAATTCTATTCGTATCGTCAAAGACTTCAGTCGTAAAGTTCAGAGAACTGACGTCGTTAAACCGATACACTAAGGTTCCCAGAATATTGTTGCGATTACCTCGGCTATCGTCCACAAATAGACTATCCCCAGCAACAGAGGTTTCTCTGTCATTGCGGCGCGTATAGCCAATTAAAAACTCAAGGTTGTTCGACCGAGTTGCAAAGATACCTGTATTCACAAAGCCATTATTAGCAGAGTCGAAGTTAGTGGATAGGCTTCTGAAGGTATCCTGCCCAAGCTGATCGAGTAAGGTTCCAGGCCGCAGCGTGAAATAGCTCACAACCCCAGCCAAGGCATCGCTACCATACAGGGCAGAGGCAGGGCCACGAATAATTTCGATCGTGTTGAGTATTTCTGTATCGACGTAGTTACGACCTAGGGCGAAGGGGCCAAACTGGAATCGAGTCGGGAGGCGAATATTATCCACCTGGACTAACACCCGGTTGCCATCTAGCCCTCGAATGGTAAAGTCTTGTAGCCCATAGCGAGCATTGCTGCGAACGCTGACCCCTGGTTCGTAGCGCACCAAGTCTCGAATATCAGTGGCGGTGATGCGGTTAATTTCGTCAAAGTCAATGACGGTCACATTGGCAGGCGATTCATCAATGCGTCGGGGCGATCGCGTTCCGGTGACAGTAATCCGGATCTGTGGAGCATCTAGGATCTCAAATTCACTCCTGGGCTGTTCCAGTTCCTGTTCGTCTTCATGATCCTCCTGATCTTCGTCCTCATCATCCTCATCCTCATCCTCATCCTCATCATCTACATCTTCATCTTCAACAGCATCTGCTTGAGCTAAAGAAGCAGCCTGCGTGGAGTAGTTATCCAGATGATGTTGTGGATGATCTGAGGGAGATACTACATTCTCGTCTGGAGTTGCTGTCGTGTCTAGTTGTTGGGAGATCTCAGGAAGCTCTGGAGATTCATCAACAATTTGGGCAAAGACCGGCATCTCTAGAAGGGTTGCAGCCATGAACAGGCCCATCATGCCAGAGGTAAGTAATGAGAATGAAGAATTCATAATGGTGAAATGAATGTTGTGCTAGGCTTAAAGGCGGCATCCTATGTTCTCAGAATCGGTATTAAGATAATCTTGGGTGTTCTCTTAACAAGTAGCAGGGGAGAGATTTAGGGGATTTAGGCAGCTAGGACGAGATCAGGTGAAGCTTTAGAACCATGGACGTAGCTACGAAACTACCTAAAGTGATCGATTGACCCTGTCTGCAGTTCTGGTGCTTAGACAAACCAACTGCTAACAGGTCATAGCTTGAGATGGTGCTTGGGATACACAGGATAGAGGAAAAACCTGACGCCCCACGGGCGTATCGGCAATGGCGACATCAATCTCAAACACCGCTGCAAAATTGGCTGGATTCATGACTTCTGTAGGAGATCCAAGGGCGTGGATTCTGCCATGACGTACCATAGCCATGCGATCGCTATAGCGAGCAGCCAGGTTAATATCATGGAGCACAGTCATAATGGCTAAACCCCGTCGGTTCAGAGACTTGAGTAAGTCTAGCAATTGCAGTTGATAGTGGATGTCGAGATATGTCGTGGGTTCATCCAGCAGCAGCACCTTTGGGCATTGGGCTAAGGCCAATGCCAGAAATGCCCGCTGACGTTCACCGCCGGATAAGGATTCAACGGGGCGATCGCTAAAATCCTGAAGACCCGTTTGCTCAAGGGCATGGCGCACGTGATACCGGTCATCTGGCGTCATCCCCCACTGCCACCATCGTTGATAGGGCGATCGCCCCAGACTGACCAATTGCTGAACCGTAATTCCCCGAGGAATAACCTGATGCTGGGGTAGGATGGCCATTTTGCGCGCAACAACTCGGGGTGCGAGATGATGGATATCAACACCGTCTAGGAGAATGGCACCCTCTTGGGGTGATAGGATTCGACTGATCAACTTCAGCAGGGTGGATTTACCCGATCCATTTGCCCCGACAATGCTAAGCCACTCTTCCTGCTGCAGCGATAGCGATACAGCCTGCACAATGGAAGCCTGACCATATCCCCCAGACACGTTTTGAATATCAATGGACATTCCCTAACCCTCCCGTAGCGATGACTGATAGTGTAAGAGCCAGATAAATAGGGGGGCACCCAGCAACGCTGTGATAATGCCTACGGGAAGCTCCACACTGCCCATGCGGGCGGCCAAGTCTGCCAAGCTAAGGATAAAGGCACCTCCCACCGCAGACAAGGGTAAAACAAATCGATAGTCAGTCCCTACTAATAAGCGCACAGCATGGGGAACAATGAGACCAATAAATCCAACCAGGCCACAGATGCTAACCGCTCCAGCCGCCAACAGGGTGGCCACGGCTCCGATCAGATAGCGCGATCGGTTGAGGGAAATCCCCAACCCCACTGCGAAATCATCCCCTAGGTTGAGTAAGTTCACTGTTCGGGCCAGAAGGCAGCCCCCAATCAATGCCCCAATAATATAGGGCCCAGCCATCGTCACCTCTCGCCAACCCCGGCCATTCAAGCTGCCCGATAGCCAGTTTAGGGCCGCCTGGAGTCGTCCATCTTCCGCCGTCAGCAACAGAAATGACTGTACTGCCCCTAACAGAGCGCTGACCGCAACTCCGCCTAAAATGAGACGCTCGACGGATAATGTTCCCCCAGTTCGGGCTAACCTGTAGACAACAATCGTGGTAGCGATCGCGCCCAGCCAGGCGGCAAGGGGAACCCAAGATTGAAACATACCGAGGGTAAATAATGCAACGCTCACCAGGCCCGCACCGGAGGAAATGCCCAGAAGAAATGGATCCGCAAGGTCATTGCGCAACATCCCTTGCAGCAGACCACCGGACATCCCTAAGGAGGCACCCACCAGCATCGCAGCTACCACCCGGGGAAGCCTCAGATCCCAAACAACCGTCTGATAGGTTGGATTTCCTTGGCGAAGTAAGGCATACCATAGGTCTGCCCGCTGGATAGAGACAGCTCCCTGGGTGAGAGAAAGAGAGACAACCAACAGTAGGCCAATGATAATTAACACACCAACAATCAGTGCACGATAGTGACTCGGGGGAGACCCTATCCTCTTGGAAAGATCCGTTATCTGAGGCTGTTCAATATATTTCATGGTGAATTTACACAAAGAGGCATGCTCATCTCCATGGACTTGCGATCGCGCTAATAACGAAGAGCAAGCTCAAGCAGGCTAAGATTACAGCGGATCAAAACAATAAGGGCAGATTACTCTTATTGAGAGTTATTGTCAAGTTTAAATGTAAGTGTTTCCCTGCATCTAAAGCGATAATTCTAGGTTTTATACAGGGAAGGTTGTTGCGCGATCGCAACTGCTTGCGCTCAGTCCAAGTTGAGAATAGTTCATACTAGTGCCTAGCTTGTCAAGTCTAGGGGAGCACCTTTCATATCGTCTGGCCTAACCCTGTTGAAACCAGGATGACTAGATGGGTTGGAACCGTTCATGCTTGCGTTCCGGCTTGGGTGAATTGGACAAGCTACTGATCAACATGAGAATTGCTATGGGCTAGTGGGGAATTAGGGTTTACAGGGATGGCTAGATGTCAGATTTCTGCCAGTCGTTCTCTAAGCACGCGATCGCCCGACCTTGCGATGATAGGTATTTGATCCTTATGTTGGATAAGATTATATCTCTTACCTGTCGCTGCGAAGTTATCTAGGAGTCCCAGTTATATTCTGATTGGCTAAGGTTTGAGAAATTCTCATGGCTTGGAGAATCTTGCATCACAACTTTCTCCTTGGATGATGTTGACCCATATGAGATATCCTAGGTGCTGTTTCACAACACCTAGGATATCTTAAGGACGTAGAAAGATTAGAGAGGGTTTGAGTAGAGCCTTAGGCAGAGACAAAATCGCGACGGCTGAGACGATTTGCATTGACCCCATTGAGGAGTGCAAGATCCTCCCGTCCAGCGCGGATCAAGGTATTTTGCCCGCGTTGGATGAAGGACAAATCGCCAAAGCTCAGATTTCCAGCAAGACCAATGCGATTATTGCCACGATTAAAGTCCACAATGGTATCTCGACCCTCCCCACGACGTAGGACAAACGTATCCCGTCCTGGGCCACCAATCAACCGATCATCTCCTGGGCCGCCGATCAGCGTGTCATTTCCGGCTCCTCCCAGAAGAGTATCATTCCCTTCGCCGCCGCGCAGGATATCATTCCCGCCGCCGCCCACGAGCCGATCATCTCCTTGATCGCCGATTAAAACATCATTGCCACCGAGGCCAAAGATCGTGTCATTGCCCTCAAACCCCCGGAGAACATCCCGCCGATTCGTACCGCGAATGATATCATCACCACTAAAGTCGGGCACTGTGGAGATATCAATTTGGTAGTTGGTGGTCACCGTGCTGAG
>RECH01000341.1 GCA_007694125.1 Leptolyngbya sp. DLM2.Bin15 | reverse complement strand
TTGCTCGATCGCACGGATAGCTTCTAAGTATTGCGCTTGAATATCCTGGCGGTCGAGCTCTTCAGCGATCGCATCTGGGCTACCCCGTTCAATCATCTGGGCCTGGCGACGGAGGGCAGCGCGATCGGCAGGCCGGTAAGTGCAGGGGGCAATGACAGCGATCGCCTCCAGCAGCCGAATGGTTACCGCCACGCTCGATCGCCCATTCTGCCGAATTTGGTTAAAGGCGGCATCGGTGACATCGACAAACGCCAAGGATGTCATCAACAATCGCAGTCGATTTTGGTCATCATAGTGGTACGGCGAGGGGATATCGCGCCGGGCTAGATAGCATAGGGTGGCACTGATTTGATCGATACAGCGCACGGCAGTAAACGGATCATTAATGCCTGGCGACAGGGCTCGCACCGCAATCTCAACGAGCTGGTTGATGGAAAATTCTAAATCTTGCTGGTTGGTGCGCTTCGATCCAAGCACAAAGGCCCCATCAAGCTGGGATGTCAGGGGCTTATTGACCTTGCATTGAGGGAAGACCCGCGCCAGTTCGCTACCCCGAACCACAAAGCGACCGGCGCGCGACTGCACTTGAATGATCAGATTGTTCTTCGTAGCTATCTGCATCAGTTGACCATCGTCAATGGCCTGAAGATAGCCGTCACTCTTCGCATGGACGGGGTGAGAGTGGCTGTAAAAACCGGTGGGGATATCGATTTCGGTCGCCTCTTCCGCCTGGCTTAAGAAGCTTTGCTCTGTGGTTTTCGGAAACAGCCGCTGGATGGTTTGCTCTAAGTCTTTGCCGACGGCTTGGATAATATTATCGACCTGAATGGATGAGGCGGCATGGTGCAGAAAGTAAATTAGCACGCCGATGCTGGCGATCGCTAAGCCAATAGCGCAGGTTACCGCCACATGGGGCACAAACTCTTGGCCCTCCGACTCATTGACCGTACGCAGCACCATCAGGCAGTAGACAAAGGTAGAAATAAATGTACCCAGCACCACCTGGTTGCCGGTATCTTGCATAAAATTTCGCAGCAGACGCGGCCCGAACTGGGAAGAGGCTAGCTGCAGCGCCACAATCGTGATGGAAAATGCCGTTGTGGCGACGCTCATCATAGAACCCGCGATCGCAGAGAGTACCGCCCGCGATCCGCTAGGCCCCAATGAATATAACCAGTTCATATTGCTGATAATGTCAGCCCCTAGCCGGTGGTCGATACCAATGGTCAACAACGAAAGCCCGATGGCTAGCCCTACCATGAGCGATGGCACAAACCAAAAACTAGAGTTTAGGGAATCCCACCATTTGCTTAACTGCGCAGATTCCATCAATAGTTAAGTCTCCTGAGGACATTTGCTCATCTATCCATCAATCTTAGAGTATTCCAGCCCATATATTATCCAGAACGTTGACCAGACCCACTCATTTAGCTGAATTCAGTGTCCATATTAGTGTCTATACTGGTGTCCATGCTACAGATGTTGTTGAGATAGAACATTCTTACTGAATGGACAAGACAACGGGTGCATCCCAGTTTCGCAAGACAACTGTCTACTAAGAGTTTATCTAGACCATGCCTAAAACGATTGGTACCTACAGCAATCCTACGTAACGTGCAAACATCCATAGTGCGGATATCCTGTCTGTATACGTAACAGGCACGGCAAAGAACAGAGGTGAGGGCATGAGAAAGTGGGACATGAGAGCATTCAGGAGATTTGTTAAGTTTTTAACGAAATCAATCAAATCAAACGTTGCTTAAACAGTAGTTCAACCATGGGTGTGACATATTTACAACATCAAGCAAATCAAACACTACTTCAACAGTAGTTCAAGCGTGGGTATAACATCATGCTGATTGACTGACAAATCTTTTTGCCTAGGCTGGATTGAGCAACGTAAAATCCAGTACCAGCTTGGATTCCGTTGGGTTACGCTAACGCTAACCCAGCCTACGAGAGAATCAAGATCGCAGGAGTTTTGTCCGTCCATCAGGACATCATGGCATAGCTGCTAACCAAGCAAATCCAAGTCTAGACATAGTGTTTTATCTTTGGGAAACTTGTAGCTCCCGAACTGGGCTTGGTGTAAGGCTCATTCAACAACAGCAAACCTGCACAGGAGATCAGCCATGCCCCACCTGATAGGTCAACGTCAAGCAATTAGCCATTGAAACCCTCCTCAAGCTGCTGCTAAACTCGGTATTACACCGGGAGCACCCAGCTCTCGTCAGACGATTTGCGCACACCCCAGCCGGGCATTGCCGCGCTGTAGGAGTATCGTAAAAGGGCATAGCAAGGACTGAATCCGTTTGAGAGAAGACTCGTTTGAATTTTACAGTGTCGCCTTTTTAGGGATTATTCTCGGGCGCTATTTTTTAGTCGCAGGGCTCACCTACTGGTTTTTTTATAGCTCTGATAGGGCTGAAAGGATGTCCTCCCGGTCTCCCTCCTGGCAAACCATTCGCCACGACATTCGGCTGTCTGCGATCGCAGCGGTGGTGTTTGCGATCGCGGCTGCCCTCATTCTCTCAACCTACAGTGCCGGTTTAACCTGCCTCTACAGCGATCCCCGCGCCTACGGTCTGTGGTATCTAGGGGCCAGCTATGGGGCTGCGCTGTTGTTGCAAGACACCTACTTTTACTTCACCCACCGCCTGTTTCATCACCCCAAACTCTTTGCCTGGCTACACCAGGGGCACCACCGATCGCGCTACCCCACCCCTTGGACGTCCTTTGCCTTTGATCCCCTAGAAGCCGTGGTGCAGGCATTATTTTTGGTTGGGCTGGTGTTTATCCTGCCGCTACACTTCATCACCATGATTGCCGTCCTCACCACCATGACCGTATGGGCGGTGCTCAACCACTTGGGGCCAGATCACCTGCCCGCCCTGTTTCCCCATCACTGGCTAGGGCAATGGGTGATTGGCCCAGCCCACCACTCCATTCATCACCTCAAATACACTGTGCACTACGGGCTTTACTTTACCTTTTGGGATCGCCTCCTAGGCACCCAAGACTCCGGGTATACGCAAACCCTCAACTCTTTTTCTCTCGATGAGTAAGTAGCCAACATCAACACCAAGACATGGTAGTGTGATGGACTGGCGAAGCTTTTACAAAATTCTTGCAACCTCTGAACTTGGGTAGCACGCTACCATTATTTATACATTAAAACGTCAAGCTTACTGAACTTTTCAACTAGTCTATTTTTTTAAACAATTCACTCATGAAATAGAACATCTATAGCTAACACTAGCTTTATAGCCAGACTATTCCAGCTTCACAAAGTCAGGCTATGACAACTCGCAAAAAGGAGACCACCATGAGTCTTAAAGATAAAGCCAAGGCCACCGCCAAGAAGGTTGAAGGCAAAGTTGAAGAGACCACCGGCGATCTAACCGGCAACCATGAAGCCCAGGCTAAAGGTAAAGCCAAACAGGCCGAAGGTGACGTACGCAACGCCGTCGAAGATGGCAAAGATAACGTCAAAAAAGCTGTTGACTAAGCATTATTTCTCAATCGACAGTCCCGTTGGGTGTGGTGTTGTGCTAGCCCATTTTTTTAACACAAGGAGCATAGAATGGTTGTTTTGAATAATCAGCGTGGTGTTGGCGTTTTTGCCGACTATCAAACCACAGAGAACGCTTTAAGAGAGCTACAAGGCATCGGTTATCGGATGGATGATATATCCATCATGGGTCAAGATTCAGAGCATCTTAATCAGTCGGGTCAGACTGGAAATACTCAGGTGCAAGATCTTAAGGCTAACGACGGTAACCATGCCGATGATGGAGCCAAAACAGGTGTTGTCTCCGGTGGCGCGGTGGGTGGGCTTACCGGTCTACTTGTCGGGCTAGGTACATTGGCCATTCCTGGAGTTGGCCCAATTATGCTAGCTGGGGCAGCCGCTACAGCGATCGCCTCGACGGTTGCTGGTGGAGCGATCGGTGCTGCTGCCGGTGGCTTAGTGGGCGCACTAGTGGGCTTGGGTATCCCTGAAGATCGGGCTAAGGTCTATAACGAGCATTTGTCTCAGGGTAAGTATCTCGTCATCGTTGATGGCACAGAAAACGATATTGCCCGCGCTGAACCCATCCTCAAGCGCCAAAACATTCACGAATGGAATGTTTACGCGATGGGAGATCAGTCTGCCACAAACCGCAACAACCCGACAGCAGCAACCCACAACAGCCCTACAGCACCAAAAGGTGTCGATAGACGAAGTGCTACTGGAATGTCCTCGGGCCCACGTTCGGGGATGCCTGACACAAGAAACCAGTTTTAGCTCCAGCAAGAACAGGTGACCTAGGGCAAGCAATGCCCACCCTTTGGAAAAATAGACCACGTCCATCTCCGGATCGGTAGTTTTCCGGTGTTGCTGAATCAGGGTATGCACCTCTAGCTAGGAGCCCTGAAACTCCATGCAGAATTTTGCGGAATCATCCTGCTATTCAGCAACGCCGTTTTTCCACAGGCAGAACTTCACCTCTGAACTTGGATGAGGTTCATTGCCCAGAGATCATCTGAGGCGATCGCCCCTTTGATTTCAATACCACCCCTAAGAAAAAGGTTTTAACCATGAAGAAAATAATTCCGTTAGTGCTAGGTAGTTTTCTATTGCTGGGGGCTACAGCAGCCTGTAGCGAAAGCTCTGACACCGCGACTACAGATAGAGCGGCTACAGACAGCGCGGCTACAGATAGCGGCGTACGCAGCGACCAACGAGAATCAGATGCCCGTGCCCGTGAACAGCGCGATGGCAATCCTGCACAGCAAACCTCAGAAGATTTAGCGGTTGATGTGCGCAATTCCCTAGAAAATGAACTGCCAGGTAGTCGATTAGCGGTCGATGTTGACGGCGACAGTGGAATGGCAACGATCGATGGCAGCGTGGTAAGCCAAGAGCAGTTTAACGAGATTGAACCTCTGGTGATGGCATTTGAGGGTATTCGGTCAGTCGATATCAAAGCAGAAGTTAAGCCCAATTAACCCCACCTCTACTAAGATGCGCAGATTTTCCCAGGTTTAGAGAAGCACTGCGCGTCTTGACTAAGGAATGAAGTGCTTATGATGTCCAGATTGTGTAGGTTGGGTAGGATGCCCAACCTTAAACAGCCAAGAGTCTCGAACCACGGCTGTTAAGATTGATCACTTACTCAATCAATTCAATCGGGAAGTACAACCGTAGCCTTCTAAGACTTGGACATGTGATACCGAGATCGGCGTTATAAACTTACCTCAATCCAATCGTCTTTGCCATGCAGAGCAGCTTGTGGTGTAGTAATTCTTTTGACGCAATACCCCCATTAACTCAGGAAATCTAGCCATGCAAAAAGTCAATATTGGGCTGACCAGCAAACAGCGCCAGGGTGTCATCTCTTTGCTCAACCGAAGCCTAGCAGACACGTACCTACTGCTGGTCAAAACAAAAAAATACCACTGGGATGTTGTAGGGCCGCAGTTTATGACCCTTCACAAGCTCTGGAAAGACCACTACGAAGCGCTCACGATTAACGCCGATGTCATCGCTGAGCGGGTGAGAACCCTGGGTGGTTATCCCACCGGCACGATGGAAGGTTTCTTAAAGATTTGCTCGCTCAAAGAGCATGGTGGTGACGTGCCCACTACCACTGGCATGGTATCTTACCTCCTTGCCGACCACGAGCAGATTGTGCGCAACCTGCGGGAGCACATCGAGCAGTGCAGCGATGACTTCAAAGATGACGGCACCGCCGACTTTCTCACTGGGCTGATGGTGCAGCACGAAGAAATTGCCTGGACACTGCGCTCATTTATGGAAGGCGAGGCGCTGGAATCAGATGGATTAAAGCCCCAGTCGAAAAAAGCGATGGCCGGGGTTTAGCCCCGAGCTGAGCTGTGTGAGGAGGTTTCTGGACGATAAAATCCTAGCTTCAGCCAGCAACCTTAGCTGCTGTAGGAAACATGTTTTCCAGACGTCGCCTAATTGAAACGAACTTGAAACGAAACGAATCTGAAGGAGAAAGTTATGAATATCATTGCCTGGATTATTTTAGGACTGCTGGCAGGTGCTATCGCAAAGGCGATCGTCCCCGGTTACCAGGGCGGCAACTGGTTGGCCACCATGGTATTGGGGATTGTCGGAGCCTTTATCGGCGGCACCTTGCACAGCTTCATTCAAAACGGCAACCTACAGCTCACTGCCCCTGAGTTGAGCATTGGTGGGGTAGTGATCGCCGTTTTTGGGGCAATTATTGCTATTTTTCTCTACGGCACCTTGGCGCGCAGAAATGTATAGCTCGGCGCGGATCATCGTAGCCCTGACCAATACCTCGGCTGGTGATCAATCCAGTCGATGTGTTCTCGTTTTTCCACAAGAATCTCACCTCTGAACCTAAGCAAACTTTATTGATTGAGGAAGCGTTTTTATGAACTATCTCTTTAATTGGATCTCTCGCCTGCGCTTGATGCGGGTTTTGTTCTCTGCGCTGCTCCTTGTGGCGATCGCTTTCACGACTGCCTTCCCCGCCTTTGCGGCTAGAAGTATGCCCAATGAAGGCACGGTGCAGCTTGACGAAATCACCCAAAAAAGTGAAGCCACCGCTGACACTCCATCAATGGAGATGAACCCAATCGACAAGCCCACAGAGAGAGGGCTAAACGAGGTGCAGGGCACCGCCGATCGCGACAAAATGTTTAGCTCCGATGATACTCAGTTGCCCGTGATCAAAGAGATCGAAAAGGCACTGAAAAAATGAGCCTTGTTGAAACTC
>RECH01000245.1 GCA_007694125.1 Leptolyngbya sp. DLM2.Bin15 | reverse complement strand
TACAAAACTGCTCCCACAGGTTGGCGCTTTCGCGCTGCTGTAGAGTTGTGGTCATATTTATTAGTGCTTACTTCAGCGAAGTTACGTATGTAGTCGGATAACCGACCATATCTCTATGTTAAGGGATATGTTGACTTTTGTAAAGTTTTTGGAGGAATTCATTGGGGATCATGCATGGGAGCGATCGCCCCCACCTTGCCCCAGTCCACTGCCGGGCGGGCTATGGAGAGGGATTTCCCTACCTGAGATTATGTCTGTGGTTATCATAGAGTTCTGAACGAGCCACGAATGTAACGGCTGCTTAATCTATGAAGACGGCTTAAGATGCGATCGCTTCCGAACCCCATGTCCTCAGAGCGACCTCAAGTCGCCTCAGTGATCACCTACAGTCCTGCCTATACCTTGGTGCCCACCTACGAGTGCTTTAACCGCTGCAGCTACTGCAACTTTCGGGTAGACCCAGGGCAAGATGAATGGCTGTCGCTGTCCGAAGCTGAGACTCGACTGCGATCGCTGCAATCCCAAGGCGTGATTGAAATCTTGGTGCTGAGTGGCGAGGTGCATCCCGACCATCCTCGGCGATCGCTCTGGTTCAACCACATCTATCAGCTCTGTGATCTAGCGCTAAGGTTGGGATTTCTCCCCCACACCAATGTCGGGCCGCTGCGTCGCGATGAAATGCAGCGCCTCAGCCAGGTGAACGTATCCATGGGGCTGATGCTGGAACAGATGACCCCCAAGCTTTTACAAACGGTTCATCGCCATGCCCCCAGCAAAGATCCGCAGCGGCGCTTACAGCAGTTGACATGGGCTGGGGAGTTGCACATTCCCTTCACCACGGGGCTGCTCTTGGGCATCGGCGAGTCCCCGACAGACTGGCAGGACACCCTGAGGGCGATCGCTGAGGTTCACCAACGCTATGGCCATATCCAGGAAGTGATCCTGCAGCCCCATAGTCCTGGTACCTCCCAAATCTGGGATGGAGATGCTTTTGATGTCCATGGCCTGCCCGATGTGGTGGCGATCGCCCGTCAACTGCTGCCGCCAGACATTACGTTGCAAATTCCGCCCAACCTGGTTTCTGTCTCTACCCTGCTTGCCTGCCTAGAGGCCGGTGCGCGGGACGTTGGCGGCATTGGCCCCACCGATGAAGTCAATCCCGACTATCCCCACCCCTGCGATCGCACCCTGGCCCATCATCTCGACCAGGCCGGCTGGGATCTGCGCCCCCGCCTACCCATTTATCCCCACCATGATGACTGGCTGGCTCCAGCTCTGCACAATAGAGTCAAGGCCTGGCGACAGCGTCTGAGACCATGATGGGACGAGGCAAAGAGCAGCTATGACGATCGGCATTTGGGTCTTGGGGGATCAACTATGGCAGGAGCAGGCTGCCCTGGCCAGTTGTGTCGATCAGCGGGCGACGACGCCCGTTCTCTTGATCGAATCGCGGCAGCAGGGGCGATCGCTGCCCTACCATCGGCAAAAGCTAGTGCTGGTCTGGTCGGCCATGCGCCACTTTGCTGAGGAACTCCGCCAGGCGGGCTGGCCGGTGACCTACGCGATCGCGGAGTCCTTTGAACCAGCGCTGCGGGATTGGGTAACCCAGCAGGGGATCACGGAACTGCGGGTGATGGTTCCCAGCGATCGCCCCCTGCAGCGCTGGTTGGCGGCCCTAACGCTGCCCTGTGATCTGACCCTCGTACCCAACCATCATTTTCTGTGGGATGCGGAAACGTTTCACGATTGGGCTAAGGGGGGAACCCAGCTCGTCATGGGTAACTTCTACAGCACCGGTCGCCGCCGGTTTCAGGTGCTGATGGAGGGCAAAAAGCCTGTGGGCGGCCGCTGGAGCCTAGATCAAGACAACCGTAAACCGCCTAAGACCGGCCTGAATCCACCGCCACCCCTCTGGTTTGAGCCCGATGAGATCACCCGCGCCGTCATGGCGATCGTGGAGCCGGACCATGGGAGTCAGTATGGGGCGATCGCTCCCTTTGGTTGGGCGGTCACCCGCTCCCAAGCCCTACAGGTGCTGGACTACTTCATCGACCACCGCCTCCCCACCTTTGGCCCCTATCAAGATGCGATGGTCACGGGGCAGGACACGCTCTGGCACGCTCTGCTGTCGCCCTACCTGAACCTGGGCTTGCTGCGGCCCTTAGAAGTGATTCGGGCAGCGGAGGCGGCCTACTGGGATCGACAGCTACCGCTCAACAGCGTCGAGGGGTTTATCCGCCAAGTGCTGGGCTGGCGGGAATATATGCACTGCATTTATCAGTACCATGTGGACGACACCTACCCCCAGAGCAACTGGTTTGACCATCATGAATCCTTGCCGGCCTTCTTTTGGGATGCCCAGAAGACTGATATGAACTGTCTGCACCAAACCCTGGATCAGGTCGAGCGCACTGGCTACGCCCACCATATCCAGCGGCTCATGATCTTGGGCAACTTCGCCCTGATTGCCGGGCTTGATCCCCAAGCGGTAGAGCAATGGTTCCACGCGGCGTTTATTGATGCCTACGACTGGGTGATGCAAACCAATGTGCTGGGTATGGGGCTGTTTGCCGACGGTGGACTGCTGGCCACCAAACCCTATGCCGCCTCAGCCAACTACATCAACAAAATGAGTGACTACTGCAAAGGCTGTCGCTATGATCCCCGCGATCGCTATGGAGACAACGCCTGTCCATTCAATATGTTCTACTGGGACTTTCTCGATCGCCACCGGGAAAAACTTCAGTCCCAAGGACGGATGAGTTTTATTCTCAAACACCTCGACAAGATGACGGATGCAGAACGCCAGACCCTGCACCAGAAAGCCCAAGCCTGGCATGATCAAACCCCAAAACTTGCGCCGAGAGCCATCGATTAACCCTAGTCATTCTGGGGGCGATCGCCCATTTCCGGAGGGAAAGTCCTCAAATATTCGTGATCCCCTCTTGCCAATCGTGTCCTACAGTCAGACACTTAGGGGGAGAGAAGATGGCACAATTTAAGAGGCAGTTAAGAGGTTCTTGTGAAACGAGTACTCGCAATCATCCTGGGAGGGGGTGCCGGCACCCGTCTATATCCACTCACTAAGCAGCGTGCAAAGCCAGCCGTACCTCTAGCTGGTAAGTATCGCCTGATTGATATTCCGGTTAGCAACTGTGTTAATTCCGAAATTCTTAAAATTTATGTTCTAACTCAGTTCAACTCCGCGTCCCTCAATCGACACATTTCTCGGGCCTACAGCTTTTCCGGGTTTAGTGATGGATTTGTGGAAGTGTTAGCCGCTCAGCAAACACCAGATAACCCAAGCTGGTTTCAAGGAACGGCGGATGCGGTCAGAAAATATCTCTGGTTGCTGGATCAATGGGACATTGATGAGTTTTTGATCCTTTCTGGGGATCATCTCTATCGCATGGACTACCGCTTGTTCATCGAGCGCCACCGCGAAACTAATGCAGACATTACCCTATCGGTTGTGCCCATTGATGAGAAGCGGGCCTCTAGTTTTGGGTTGATGAAAATCAACGACGCCGGGCGAGTGATTGATTTCTCAGAAAAGCCCAAGGGAGATGAGCTGAAGGCGATGCGTGTCGATACAACCACCCTAGGGTTGACGGCTAGCGAAGCTCAGGACATGCCCTACATTGCCTCCATGGGTATCTATGTCTTCAAGCGTCAGGTCTTGTTTGATCTGCTACAAAACTCGTTAAATCAAACGGACTTTGGCAAGGAAATTATTCCTGCATCGGCGAAGGACTATAACGTTCAAGCCTATTTGTTTAAAGGTTATTGGGAAGATATTGGAACCATTGAGGCATTTTATGATGCCAACCTTGCCCTGACGGCACAGCCCAATCCTTCCTTCAGCTTTTATGACAAAACAGCGCCTATTTACACCCGGGCTCGTTACCTGCCGCCCACGAAGCTGCAAAACTGCCAAATCACAGAATCGATGATTGGAGACGGCTGTATTCTCAAAGAATGCCAAATCCATCACTCCGTTCTGGGCATTCGCTCACGGGTGGAAACGGGCTGTAATATTCAGGATTCCCTGCTGCTGGGGGCTGACTATTATCAATCCCAGGTGGAACGCAAGGGCGATCGCGATGATTCTGGCATTCCCATCGGCATCGGCCCCAACACCACCGTTCGCCGAGCCATTGTGGACAAAAATGCCCGCATTGGTCAGGATGTGCAAATCATCAATAAAGACCGTGTTCAGGAAGCAGAACGGGAAGGGCAAGGCTTCTACATTCGTAGCGGCATTGTGGTCATTCTGAAAAATGCTGTGATTCCTGACGGCACGATCATCTAAGCACCGCTTGCGACATCCCACCGTTCAACAACAGGTTGCCCTCTAGTCCTAGGGAGCTAGGGGGCAACCTGAGGTGTTGCGCGACTCCACTGATCGCGGTTGTTCTGTACCCTTTTGCCAACTTCCCTAACCCTTATTTGATCAGGGGAGCTTGACGATCAAACTAGCACTCAGCTCCCCACGTTTCTGGAGAGGGAACTTGATCAGGGGATTGGCTTTATAAACTTATTTTTGTGAGATCTTGGCGTGGATGGCTGCCTCGGTGGTCGCGCAATTTTTCGTAGCATTCTCGCTCCACGTCCGTGAGAGTTTTGGGAACAGCGATCGCCACCCGTACCAATTGATCGGTGCGGCCACCCTTGGGTTTGGGCCAGCCCTTGCCCCGCAGGCGCAGGGTCTGCCCCGAGCGAATGCCTGGGGGAATGTTCATGGTAACGCTGCCATCAGGTGTTGGCACATCTACGGCGGCTCCTAGGGCAGCTTCATCCGGGGCGATCGGTAGTTCACAGACAAGATTCTCGCCCTCAAACTGGAAGAAGGGGTGGGGCTGGAGTTCCACATTGAGATATAAATCTCCAGCTTGCTGGGTGTAGGGGTTGGGCGAACCCTTGCCTCGCACCCGGATGCGCTTGCCCGTGGTGACACCGGCTGGAATCTTAACTCGAATTTCGTCTTGCCCCACTCTCAAGCGTTTCTGGACACCGTGAAAGGCCTCCGACAAGCTGAGGCTGAGGGCTACGTCTACATCACCGCCACTGACCGATGACGGGTCGGTAAATCCAGAAAAGTCGCCAAAACCTGGGCCGCCGGGTGGCCGGCTATAGGTACGTTGCCCGCCTCGGGGAGCTGCGCCGCCAAACCGCCCCAGCAGTTCGTTGATAAATTCGTCAAAACTGCCGTACTGGCTAAAATCAAAGCCACCAAAATCAACCGGATTGCCGCCGCCTGGCCAAGCCTGATCGGCTTGCTTCCAATATTGACCAAATTGGTCGTACTTCTTGCGTTTATCTGGGTCGGACAGAATCTCGTAGGCTTCGTTGATTTCCTTGAACCGCGCCTCAGCGACCTGATCGCCGGGATTGAGATCAGGGTGATATTTGCGAGCCAGCTTGCGAAACGCTTGTTTCACGTCATCATGACTCGCCGATTTGCTGACTCCCAAGATGGCGTAGTAGTCTCTGAAATCAGTCGCAGCCATTGATACGATCTCCTTACTGGATATGCACGGTACACAGGATTTTCAATTCTGATGCTGATTCTAGGGTAACAGGCAAAAGATCGGTAACAGTTCGGTTATCGCTGAGGGAGCGATCGCAATTTCCACACTGGAAGGTTTAATGGGCAGCAAGATGGGCGGGGGAGCGCGGCCCAAAGTCCCGCGAAAAGCCCGCTAAAATACAGTGGGGCGAGGTTTGTATAAGAGCGATCGCCCCTATGGTTAATTCAAAGGAGAGGATGATGGCTCGAACAGCTTCCACCATGTTAGACCTGGGCACCCTCGCCCCAGACTTCCACCTGCCGGATGTGGTGACGGGCGAAACGATCTCGCTGTCTACCTTTGCGGGCAAGAGCGGTTTATTGGTGATGTTTATCTGTCGCCACTGCCCCTTTGTAAAGCATGTGCAGCAGCAGCTAGCCGCAATCGGTCATGACTACCTGCCCAAGGGATTGGGGATTGTGGCTATTAGTGCAAACGATGCGGTGAATTATCCTGATGATGCGCCGGAAAGCCTCAAGGCGATGGTGAGCGAGGTGGGCTTTGCGTTTCCCCTCTGTTTTGATGAAACCCAGGATACGGCCAAGGCCTACAAGGCCGCCTGCACCCCTGACTTTTTTCTCTTCGATGGCGATCGCGCTTTAGTCTATCGAGGGCAGCTTGATGATAGCCGACCGGGGAATGATCAGCCGGTGGATGGTCATAGTTTGCGGGCGGCGATCGAGGCGGTGTTGGCCGGTCAGCCGGTGGATGCCGATCAACGTCCTAGCATTGGCTGCAATATTAAATGGAAACCGGGTACCGCTCCCTAGGCCTACGATGGGCGACATGAACTGATTGAACGGACTTTTGAGAAGCGTTGAGGAACGCGATCGCTCCTCTAGCCCACTAGGGGAGCGATCGCGCAAAATTTGCCGATCCTCAGCTTGTCGCTCACAGATGGGTGGGTCTAGAGTGCGCACTTCATCTTCGGAGTCTTCTGGGGCGTCGCAGTAGATGTCGTTCAACGTATCCCCGTTCCCTAAGCTCCCATCGGCCAAGTCTGCTCCAATCGCTGCGCTAGGTTCACGATGTCGTCATATCGGGCGATCGCTCCTAGCCACTCCCTAGGAAGTCCCGCGAGACCATAGGCCAGCCCTGCTAGTCCACCGGTTACCGCTGCCGTCGTATCCGTATCGCCCCCCAGATTCACCGCCTTCAGCACCGCATCCCGGTAAGACTGAGTGGTTAATACACACCAGAGGGATGCTTCCAGGGTGTGAACCACGTAGCCTCCAGATGTAATGGCATCGTCGGGCAACTGGTCAATCTGACCTGTCGTGATCCGGGCAAACGCTGGCCACTCTGCCACAAAGGGTGGCGATTGATAGAACGACGTCACCTGCTGCAGGCCCGTTTGGTAAGCTGTCGCCAGATCATCCCCCTGCAATAGCCGCACCGCGATGCTGATGTATAGGCCACAGGCGATTTGCGATCGCGGATGGGCATGGGTAATACAAGACACCGCATGGGTCTGCTGAATCACCTGCGCCAACTCCCACCGTGATGCACAAAATGCCATCGGCAAAATGCGCATCAATGAGCCATTGCCATTGTTGCTCTCACCTTTCCCCCCAGCCTCAACCGCTGGAATGCCGCGCTGCAACTGAGCGATCGCTTGTTGAGTAGTGCCACCGATATCAAAAACGTCGCCGTGGGGCGTCCAGTAGGCCTCGGTATACCAACGCCGAAAGCGATCGCCGATATCCTCCGTATCGAATCCAGTGCACAGGCTTTCTGCCAAGCAAAGCATCAGCGAACTGTCGTCTGACCAGGTACCCGGCGGTTGGTTCCAGGTGCCATAACCGCGCATGTCGGTCACCGGATCCTGTCGGCGTTCGTCCCGACTGGTAAATTCCACCGGTACACCTAGGGCATCAGCTACACAAACACCGAGCAACCCAGCCATCACTGGGGATTCTCTATCAACCATGGAACTCTCTGATCGTGGGGGTAGTAGGTGGCAGTGGGAGGAGGTAACGGTGAGTCAGCATTGCGACGCTGCTCCATGCTCCAATCCTAAGGAGAAGAGGGTTGAGCGGAGTCGAAACCCGGCAGGTAGCCTCATGACGAGAAGAGGGTTGAGCGGAGTCGAAACCCGGCAACTTAAGCTTCATGTTATGGAGTCTACCTGTTAGGTCGCCTGGCTCATGACATCCGATAAATGATCCGCCGCTGCTTCCACCAAGGCGATCGCATCTTCGTAGACCATGCGGGTGGGGCCCAACATGCCAACACTGCCCACCGGCACATTATCCCGTTGATAGGTCGCAGAGACCAAGGCGCAGGCATTCATCGGCTTAATGGGATTTTCTGAACCAATGCGCACCACCACCCGTTTGCGTGGCGTTCCCGGATCCGTCGTTTCAAAAATGAGCGGCCAAAGCTGATCTTGCTCTTCTTCGAGGAGCTGCATTAAGGTTTGCACTTGCTGCAACTCGGAGAATTCTGGCTGTCGCCGTAAGACTTCCGCCACACCGCTGACCAAAATCTGGGTCGGTATGGGAGTTTGGCTGCGACGGCTGAGCTGGTTCAGCGATTGTTGCAATAGGCTGGCGTACTGTTCAAATTCTCGCCCCAGTTCTGTCCAGTCTAGGGTAGACAAGTCACTCAGCGATCGCCCCCGCAGTTGCTGGGTTAGGAAATTGGAGAGAATTTGCAGCTCTCGGTCGAGGCTTTCTGGATCGGTGGGGGTGTCTAACTGCGGCAAGGTGATCAACACCGACTGGGTCTCGTAGCAATCGAGCACCACCACCAGCATGATCCGCCGAGTATCGACTTGCACGAGCTGCACGTGGCGCAGGTGAGCCGTTCGCGATTGGGGTAAGGTGACCAGGGCAATGTAGCCGCTGATATTCGACAAAATCTGAGCCGCGTGGCGCAGCAGGACGTCAACGCTGTAGGTTTCTGCCTGCAGTTGATCAGACAGGAGTTGATCGACTTGACGGGCGATCGTGTCTGACGGCTTGATCAAATGATCGACATAGATGCGATAGCCGGAGTCCGATGGTACCCGACCGGCGGAGGTATGGGGTTGATAGAGCAAGCCTGCTTTCTCCAACCGCCCCATGGCATTGCGCACCGTTGCCGAACTGACGTTGAGGTTAAATTCTTCAATTAACGCCCCAGATCCAACCGGCTTGGCCGTTGCCACATAGTGACGCACGGTGGCCCAAAGAACCTGCTGTTGGCGATCGCTTAGCTTAATTTGCATAGCCAATAAAATCTTAAAGCTAAGTGAAAACAAAAATGGATAGAATGAATGGAGATGTTACGGAAGACTGTAGCGTTCTCAAGGACACTCTGATCGTAGCAAGAACTACGGAGCATCCGGAATGCAGACAGCTTTAGTACTGGGGAATGCTTGGATCCACGCGGATAGCGTAGGCGGCAATCCCCCCCGCTAGGTTTTTGACGTGGGTGAAGCCTTGATGTGCCAACCATTGACACATGTGCGCCGATCGCATCCCGTGATGACACATGACAATGGTTTCTGTATCTGGGTCAAGCTGTGCTAGAACCTGGCCAGACCAATCTTCGAACTGGCTTAAGGGTAGATTCATAAAGCCCTCTAGATGAGCGATCGCCACCTCTTGGGGTTCCCGTACATCAATTAACTGCAGAGGGGCGACAACTCCCGGATTGTCCTGCCGTTGGACGAGATAATCCGCAAACTCTTCGACGCTGATCTGAGGCAAGGCCTCGTAGGATTGGGCAAACATGAAGGATTAACGTGGTTGTTATGAAAATATAAAATCTCTTACTCATTAACCTAGCAAAGTTTGGCAAAATCCGTGATCAATGATCCATTTAGCCCAGCTATTTTCTCACCAAGGGCTGATTCCACGGTGAAATGGGGCAGATGGAGCATTGGATGGAGCATATCTATACCAGGAGCCCTCAAAAACAGGAGTTCTCAAACAGAAACAGCGGCATCCCTGAGGACACCGCTGAACTCAACGTTCTATGTATCTAACGCGAAGACCCTCACCCCAAGCCCCTTACCAAGAGCGGTAGAGGGGGGTTGAAAGCACGTAATACCTGCACCTCTTACTCCCCTTCTTCCCTTGTGGGAGAAGGGGTTGGGGGATGAGGGGAAACGATGGGTTGGCCCCAGGGGTTAAAAGGGAATGTCGTCGTAGTTGGGCTCGGGGTCAGCGGGAGGCTGATAGGCAGGGGCAGCCGGTGCTACGGGAGGGGTGTAGGGAGCTGGGGCCGTACGGGCTGCTGGGGGAGCTGGAGTGGGGCGAGGGGGTGGGGCAGCCGTGGAGGTTGCGGTGGAGGATGCTGCAGACGATTCGGAGCCGGTTTGGATCGAGGTCGTCAGCAGGGTATCGGCTCCGAGGGGGTAGATCCGCTGAATGGTCATCTCGGCCAGCTTTTCCTTAAATCCTTCAGGACGCTCGACGGTATTCATGCTCAACCGTCCTTCTAGGACAACGCGATCGCCCAAGTGATATTGAGCCTGAATATCTTGAGCCAAGTTGCCCCAGCCCACGGCCTTAATGGTTTCCATGGGGTCGTTATCGCGTAGCCCCGGAAATTGCACCATCAATTCTGTGATGGCGGTTTGCCCATCTGGGGTGTAGCGCAATTCAGGATCTTTGACAATTTCTGCCATCAAAATAAAGTTATTCATTCCTTCGTCCTCAAAATACAAGCACCCTGCGTAAGCAGTGAGTGGCGATCGCTTCTAGGTTTCCCTCAGCAGCTACAGTAATACACTTTCTAAACTCTGATCATGATCTAATTCTTCCATGCCCAATTCGTGATTGACAAAATCCTGCACGTAGGAGCGATACTCCCGCAAGGTTTCGTCTACCCAGCCGCGATCGTTGCTGTTGGCTGCCAGGTGTACGAGGGGTTCACCGGCATCGGGCAAGATGAGAATCCAGCTATCGGGCTGCTGGGAATTGAGAATTTTCACGCCATCGGTCAAATCTAGGGTCTCTGCAGGATGGCTTTCCACTAAACGACGCATCAGAGCCCCCTTCACTGTCCAAGGGCAGCGCACGGTAATCGAACGATGGCAGACTCGGGGTAGGTCGGCACGAATTTGCCCCAGGGAGCGATCCTGGAGGGTGAGCATTTCCATGAGTTTGGCAATGCAGAACATGGCGTCAAACCCAGGGTGAAGCTGGGGGAAGATGAAGCCCATCTCACCGCTACCGCCGACCACCACATTACGGTTAGAGTGGCAGGCTTCCATGAGGGCGGTGGGGTTAGCCTTGGTGCGCACCACGGTGCTATCGTGGCGGCGGGCAATCTGCTCCACGGCGCTGGAGGCGTTCACCGGCACCACCACCGTACTGCGCGGATTATCGGTGAGCAGCATGTGAATAATCAAGGCGGTGAGCTGTTCGCCACGGATGGCGCTGCCGGACTCGTCCACCAGAATCAACTGTTCACCGTTGGCGGAGACTTGCACGCCCAAATTGGCCTTGAGGGCTTCAACCACGTGGCCGAGTTGATCGAGCAAGACTTCGCGATCGGAGATGGAGGGTGCTAGCTGGCTGAGGCTGGCATTGAGCACCACGGCATCACAGCCAAATTTGGCCAGAAGCTGGGGCAGGATGGCTCCCGATACGGCGTAGGCGTAGTCAATCACCACCTTGGAGTTGCTGGTGCGGATGGTGTTGATGTCGAGATGACGCTCAAAGACGATGCTGTAGAGGTCAACCACTTGGGTGGGATAGACCACCTGACCGATTTCGGCGACCTGGGCCCGACGGAAGTCTTCTTTGAAGTAAGCGCCTTCAATTTTTTTCTCGTGGGCCTTGGAGAGATTGATGCCATGTTCATCAAAAAACTCGATGAGCATGTGATCGCAGCGTTCAGGATGCAGGCGGATGTGTAGACCCCCGACTACAGCGAGGGTAGGCACTACGGCGCGGGCTAGGGGAATGGCGGTGGCTTCTAGATTTTGCACATTGATGCCGACGGACATCAGACCGGCAATCAGCGATCGCGACACCATGCGCGAAATGCTGCGCTGGTCGCGGGAGACGGTGACGTGGGAGCCGGGTTTTAGGGTCGAACCATAGGCGGCCCCAAGCCGTACGGCAAATTCTGGCGTGATGTCAATATTGGCTAAGCCGGAAACGCCGCGCTGGCCAAAGAGATTGCGATGGGCCACATGTCCCCAGATCAGGTTCATGTTGAGAATGGCACCGGGTTCGATGATTTTGCTGGGCCAAATGCGTACGCTTTGGTTCACCTGCGCTTCTTCGCCCACGCTGGAGAGCGAGCCCACTACGGCCCCCTCTAGCACATGGGCACGGCGATCGACCCGCACACCCCGAGCTGCAACACAGGCCAAGAGCCGAGATTCTTCGCCTAAAATAGCGCCATTCCAAATGATGGAACGCTTAATCTCGGCATCAGCTCCGATGGTGACGTTGTCGCCAATGATGGTGCCGGAGCCGATGGATACCCGGGGGCCGATGCGGCAGTTGGTGCCAATCATCACCGGTGTTTTAATTTTGGCGCTGGGGTCAATGCGGGTATTTTGACCGATCCACAGACCGGGCGATCGCTCTTCATAGCCATACTCCACATGCACCCGGCGGTAGAGAGCATCATACTGGGCTTCGCGGTAGGCTTCCAAATGCCCCACATCACACCAATAGCCCTCAGCGATATAGCCATACATCGGTTCCCCTTTAGCCAACAGGGTGGGGAAGAGATCTTTGGAGAAATCAGCCTCTTGATTGGCGGGTAAATACTGGAGTACCTCGGGTTCTAGGATGTAAATGCCGGTGTTGACCGTGTCGGAAAAGATTTCGCTACTTGAGGGTTTTTCTAAAAAGCGGCGGATGCGCTGCTGATCATCGGTGATCACCACGCCAAAGTCTACCGGGTTAGGCACATGGGTGAGCACCAGGGTGGCTTGGGAGCGACGGGCTTTATGGAAGGCGATCGCCGCAGTGAGGTCGAAATCGGTAATGCTGTCGCCGCTGATCACCACAAAGGTTTCATCCAGCAATTCCGATACATTTTTGACACAGCCGGCAGTACCTAGGGGCTGATCTTCTTCCACGGCATAGGTCATCTGCACCCCGAAATCACTGCCATCTTGGAAGTAATCTCGCATGACATCGGGAAGATAGTGAAGCGTCGCGATAATTTCGGTGATGTCGTGGCGCTTGAGCAGGTTGACGATATGTTCGGCAATGGGACGATTGAGAATCGGCACCATTGGTTTAGGAACATCGCTGGTCAGCGGCCGTAACCGCGTTCCTGATCCGCCAGCCATGAGCACTGCTCGCATATACCCTCCTTAATTCGCTACACCATGCTGCTTCAGCACTGCTTACATCCAAGACCAGCCTCTAAGGTGACACATCTCGAACCTCTCATCCAATCGAACCACCCATTGGAGCGATTGCCCGATGCTAAGCCCTAGGGAAGGGAATGTGTCCTGAGTCTGCCTTGCTGAATATGCCAGGCCATTGGATTAGCATGGATGCAAGATTGGCCATAGTCATCTGCTATTACATTTTGTAAATAACAATTAAAAAATATTGATTTTGCTATCATTGCATCACCTTGAGCATAGCGAAGAATTCAGCATTTACGGCATTTTTCTCTAGGAAGTTCATCTGTTGATCGCTAGAACAAGAAAAGATGTGTTGAGAATGGGCCTGTTTTGGCTGATTTATTCCCTAGCTATTCCCTGGCGTTTAGGGTGAGTTTAGGGTGCTGAGCATGTTATGGGACTTATCTTGGTCAGCATATCGTGAAGAGACGCTAGAATTCTGTTGGCTGCCCTACAGTCGCTGCCCTACACTCTCCGCCCTGCTGCGTTAGCTACTCTGCCGCCGATTGGGGGCAAAATGATAGAGTTAAGGAGCACGTCTGCGTCTAGTCTTAAGTTTTAGTTGGAATTGTTGAGTGGTACCTATGGTGAACCTTCTGATTATTGCGCTAGCCGTTGTTTATGTGGGTGGCATCTGGAAATTTTGGGCTGGGTTTAACCGCACCAACTTTAGCGATGGTCGTCTCTACCTATCCCTGATGTGGCCAGTGCTGGTGGTGGCGAACAAGTCCTATCGCCAAAATTTCACGAAGGCCCTCAAAGGCTAAGCCCGTACCGACACCGGTGCCCTAGGGGGTGCTGGTGGTCGGAAAACTCCCTAGACCAACGGGCGGGGCAGGAGTCCTGCGGGTTCCGTGATGACCAAGGTCGTGGGTTGTGGCACAGCTTGAATTTTGTTACTGAGGTGGAAGCAACAGGATGCCCTGGGATGATTCTTCATTGGCCGGCGCGTTGGGGGATATGGGCGATCGCTCGTCCTGGTATAACCAAATTGATGCGGTGGCGGAGCGGTTCAACCGCGAATATCAAGGTCAGCCCTTTGAGCTACCGGACGAAGTAGAGGCGATGCCCATTTTTCGCGACTGGACGTCTGGAGGGCTCACGTCTCGGATTGCTGCTCCCTTTTGGAAGCTGGTGCAGCCCAAGAAAAGTCAGCGTTGCCTAGATGTGGGCTGTGGGGTCAGTTTTTTGATCTACCCATGGCGCGATTGGAATGCCTTTTTCTATGGGCAGGATGTCAGCGACATCGCTTGCGATAGCTTGAACTCCCGTGCCCCACAGCTCAACTCCAAGCTGTTTAAGGGGGCGGCTAAAGGGCCGGCCCATCAGTTGCAGTATGAGGATCAGCAGTTTGATTTGGCGATCGCCACCGGTTTCAGTTGCTACTACCCTTTGGACTACTGGGAAGCGGTTTTAACCGAAATGCGGCGGGTGCTGAAGCCCGGCGGTACTCTGGTGTTTGATGTGGTGAATCCAGAATCGGCTCTGGCAGAAAATTGGGCTATTTTGGAAACCTATTTGGGGGCCGAGGTGCTGTTGACGGAGCTAGGGGAGTGGCAGGCGCTGCTGAAGCGATCGAATACCAAGGTGCTCAAAACCTTAGACCATGAGCTATCGCGGCTCTACAGTCTGCAGTTTTTACCCTAGACCATCCCTCGATCATCCCCAGATTCATCGGGCCCAGATTCATCGGGCCCAGATTCATCGGGGCGCTCACCGGCTTCCCCAAAAATCATCGTGCAGATCGGATCGGCTAAGTCGCTGAGGTCGGCAGGGGTGGGCTGGAGATAGGCCTGGGGGGCTGTGGCGTAGCGTTGGGCCATGTCCTGCTGGGCAGCGCTGGCCGTGGGACTCTGCACCACCAACAGGGGCAGCTTCAGCCAGGGAATTCGCTCGGTGAGCAGTTCTGCCTGCAGTTCCGACCAGCGGCGTTGGAACAGTAGGCGACAGGCGGCGGGCGATCGCTTCAGTTGCTGGTAGGTTCGATGGTGCGATCGCCATTGGCCTCGCTTGCCCAGCAGCCAAGCCAGGGGACGCAGCAGCCACAGCAGAATTGTCCAAATGGGGAAGGAACCTACCCAGCCCCGGGCTCGTCTCCAGGGATAGCCATGGTTCGATGGTTCAACACCCTCAGGGTCAATCAGCACCAAACCACTCACTTGATGGGCATACTGCAGGGCATAATTAGCCGCAACCCATGCGCCAATGGAATGCCCGACGAGATAGACCTGGGAAATGCGCAGGGTATCCAGATAGTCGGCTAAGCATTCGGTTTCTAGAGCAATAGAGTAGTGGCTTAGCCGTTCTGATTCACCAAACCCCAGCAGGTCAGGCGCAATACAGTGGAAGCGATCGCCCAAGCTATCCAGCAAAGGGGCCCATTCACCACTATCGCTCCAGGCTCCATGTAGAAATATGATGGTGGGGCCCGTGCCCACTTCCTTCCAAAAGAGCTGGCCTTGGGGCAGGCGAATACGAGCGTTGCGGATTGGTAGAGTCATCCTAGCTGAGTGAAAGGGTCAGTCACTATCCTGTGACCATCCATTATGCCAGGCTGAATGCCCAGACGGGAGGGTGGATACCCCTAGCTCAGCTTGGCGGTGCATTCTAGAATCAGCTTTTGGTTGATCAAGGCATAGGGCTGAACCGCTAGGGCCTGGCGAAAGGCCTGAATGGCGGCTACGTAGTTACCTAAGGCCATATGACTTAGACCTTTGCCATGCAGTGCGCCAAAGTGGAAGGGCATCAGCTCAATGACGCGATCGCAGTCGAGGATTGATTTTTGATAGTCGCCGATGACGTAGTAGAGCACAGCCCGCCGGTTCCAGGCTTCCACAAAGTCGGGCTGGGCCGTGATCACCTCGGTGAGCATAGCTTCTGCCTGCCGATGCTTGCCAGCGATCAACAGCCCCTGACTTTCTTCGAGCTGTTGCAGCCCCTGCAAGCCCTTTTGACGAAACCAACATTGCCAAAGCGATTGCGTTGCACGGGTGCGGGTGGCCTCCTGGGTACTTTTTAGGTCGTCCAGAAAGGTCTTGATATCTTGATGATTCATGGCATCCAGTCCCAAGGTAGGGTGTGAGTTAAGTCCATAGCAGGCACCAATTCCTGTCATGCCACTAGAGTGGTGCCCTATGCGCTCGGCTAAGCCATCGCCCTACCCTAAGCAGGGATGGCCGGCTCTAGTCCGAGGGTTTGAATCAGGCGATCGACGTCGAAGTGCTTGTCCATCAAGTCAAATACACATTTTACTTTGATGGTTTCATGGAGGCGCACTTGCCCAAATGCATGATCGATGATTTCAACCGTGGTAAGGGTATCAAGATCTACCGATAGGATCGGAATTTCTAGATCTTCTGCCCGGCTGAGAATGCTGGGGGCGGGTGGGAGATGACCGGTCAAGATCAGGCATTGGGTGGAGGTTTCTAGGGCGGCAAGCTGCAGATCGGTGCGATCGCCCCCGGTGACAACGGCCATATTCCGCGCTTTACGGAAGTATTTAAGGGCAGAGTTGACGTTCATCGCTCCGATGGTCAGGCTTTCTACCATGAGATCGAGGCGATCGCGGCAGCAGAGCACCTCGGCATTCAGGCGATGGGTGAGTTCTCCCACACTGACGCTGCGCAGCAGTTCGCTGTGGGGCAAGATGCCAAACACAGCAATACCATTGGCTTCTAGAAAAGGTTTAACTTGGCTGTCTACCATGTCAATCTGGTCGGCAGGCACATCGTTGAGAATCACGCCTGCTAGGGCCTCGCCTAGATGCTGTTGGGCAGCGAGGATGGCATCAATGGCTAGCACCGAATGAAAACGAGCTGTCAGAACGACGGAGGCACCTAGAATCTGGGCTGTTTGGGCCAAGGATACATCAAACAAGTGCCCTTCATGTAGGCTTCCGGCCCCCTCCAAGAGCACCAGATCGCCCACGGAAGTTTGCTTGTAGTGGTTGAGGGCCTGCTGATAATCCTTGGCATCATGGCCATGCAAGCGCTGGGTAATGCTGGCATCATCCAACCGCAACAGGGTGGGCAGGAGGCGATCGCTGGGTAGCTGGAGAGCCTCGCCAATAAACCGCACATCTTCGTCGATTTGGTCAATGCTGGATTCGCTGGGGCAGGTGCCAAGAGGCTTGCCGTAGCTGATGTCTAGCCCCTTATGACGAAGCTGATGGGCAATGCCTAGGGTGGCGGCAGATTTTCCGCTATAGGCTTCGGTAGACCCAATGAGTAAATACTTTGCGGACTTCGGCACGTCCAACTCCTCACATAATGCGTGGCAATACAGCAGTTTTGAACTCCTATTGTAAGGGGAGAGGCTCTCTTGCTCCATCACTAATTGCGCCGAAGATCGACAAATTCTTACGAAACTAGGCCGCGATCGCCTGGAAAACGTGACGATTGCGATCGCTGTCTAGATCGGCGTTACTCAAGAATGCTATGCAGTTACCCTCAAATCCTTGGCACCGCAACCTGTCTTTCTGTATTTCCCAAAACAGAACCCCGGTTAGTCAAGAAACCCTAACTTAACCGGGGCAGGCTAGAGGTGTGGGGAGGCTTAGGCCACCCAGCCAACGGCCGAGGTGCTGATGACCGTGCGCAGATCACGGGTGATTTCCACGGTGTAGTCGTGGGGTGAACCACCGGAACCGACTTGGGTCATGGCTGATCCATCGGGATTGCGGGGCGAAAACCAGGAATCTGCCCGTACCACCAGGTTGTTGTTGCTGTTGATGAACATATCTTTAATCACCAAGGTGTTGGAGTTGCCATTACTAAGCCGGGCAGATAGATGGGCCGCAGTGGTCATCTCGCCCGTGGCAGGGTTGATTCTGGCCAACACGCCAATTTTTGCGCCGCCGCCCTGGCCATAGCTGCGCAGCCAGGTTTGGGTGGCTGTATTGGCGACGCGGCGAAAGTCTTCGCTGGATGTGCCTTGGGTGCCGTCGACGCTGAAGACGCCGTAGAGATGGGTGCCATCCCAAAAGAGACCATAGCCGCGGCCATCAGCCCCGGTGCTTTCATAGTTGGTGCGCACCCAGTTGTTGGCAGGGTTGGCGCTGTCAAAGCTGGCGATGATTGGGTCTTGGTTGATGCTGGTGCGCTGCCAGGTGCCAATGTAGATGGTTTGGGTGCCGATGGTGACGGAGGGGCCGTTGAGGGCAGCGATCGCCGCTTGACTGCTGGTGGGCGTAAATTTGGTGACATCGCTGGTTTGAATCGAGACGGCAGGAGGGATACTGCCCGCCACATCATCATCAATAATGGTCAAGGTCGCAACTTTAGTGCCTAATTCTGCGCCTTCACTGGGGTTGATCAATTCAATGCGCACCGTCTTATCTGGCTCAGCGAGATCATCGTCGAGGATTTGGATGGTAAACCGGCGGTTGGTTTGTCCATCGGCGAAGGAGAGGACGCCGGAGGTGGCGATGTAGTCTACTCCGGGGGTGGCGGTGCCTCGACCAATGGTGCGATAGGCGACCTGGGCTGCGCCGGTGCTACCGCCGGTGCGGGTGACGGTGATGGTGACGGTGCCAGCATTTTCATTCACCGTATAGCGCGGCGTGGTGAAGCTAAAGCGCCCAGGAAACCCCGGCAAGGAAGCACCCCGCAGGGCCGCATCTCTTGATTGAAGCTGTTTTGCCGTCACCCCCGTGAGAATGGCCAGGTAATTGCCGCTGTCTTTGTGGCGTACCAGGGTGCTGCCGGTGTTGTTGCCTCGGCCTTTGATCAGTTCAAGGTCTTCAAACTGCATCCGTCCTTGAAGTTTGAGGCGATCGCGGCCGGGGGAGAAGTCTGTAATTTCATCGGCTTGCCTAAGAGAACCGGCATGGCGCAAGGACAGCACGAAGGTATCGCGACCCGAGCCGCCGGTGAGGATATTTTTGCCAGGGCCACCGATGAGGATGTCGTTGCCGCTGCCGCCATTGAGGGTATCATCGCCCTTGCCGCCCTTGAGGCGATCGTTGCCTCGACCACCATTGAGCACATCATCGCCGGTTCCGCCGATGAGGATATCGTTGCCGCTGCCGCCCTCTAGGCGATCATTGCCCGCTCCACCGTTGAGGCGATCGTTGCCACGACCGCCTTTTAAGATATCGTCGCCACCGCGACCCAAAACGTGGTCGTCGCCCCCTTTGGCTAAAACAAGGGTTGCTCGATTGGGGGCAACTAAGCGATCGCTGCCCCCGGTGCCGACGATGCGATGCATGGTTTGACGGGTGCTTACCCCTAGCACCCGAGGGCTCGACGAGGCGATCGCTGTTTCATGAGCTGGAGGGCGATCGGGTTGCAATGGGTCGAAGCTACTGGATTCAACGGACAACGGAGCAGCGATCGCTCCCTGGGACAAATTCTGACTCGATAGCATTCACATGTCTCCTAACAGACGCGGAAAAGGGATGGATTGGTCTGGTAGAACCCTGTGAATGGACGCTGGTAAGCCTGACTTGCCATCTAGTTGTAACGAACGATAGAAGACTTATCCCTCAGGGGTTTTCCTGAACTTTGCGCTACAGTTGCTACTCGGTCTTAGGATTGCCTTGGGAACTTCCAGTAGCGATTAGACTATCATCAGAACTGATACACCCATTGAGCAGGATCCTGGCTATCGGTTTTCCTAGGGCTGGGGTATGGGCTGGGATGTGGTTTGTCAGCCCTCGTCTCAGATCCCCCGCGCGGAACATGCGGAATCGTAGACTCCTGTTCTGATCTTTCTCTATGCCGAGCGCGATATTGACGCATGACTTCCCCCCAAAAACCCCCAACGCCCTCTAAAACTCTTTTGGGAACGATCACCAATCTGGTGCAGACGGTACATGCGCGCATCGATTTTTCGAAACTGGCGGTGGATCCCAAGGCGCGGGTGCCGAAACTGCGGGTGCATAACCTGGAGACGGATGAGGTCGATATCTATCCGCTGATTGGCGATCGCTACATTGTGGGACGTAGTTCTAAGGGCTGCGACATCGTGGTGCGCAACCCTGTGGTCAGCCAAACCCATTTGACGCTGTCTCGCGATAGCCGCAGTCCCCATGCAGCCTTTGTGGCCAAAGATCAGCGATCGACCAACGGCACCTATATCGGTCGTCGCCGCATCGAACGCGCTACGCTCTACCATGGCGATCGCTTCACCCTCGGGCCGCCGGAGTTGGCCTCGGCGGTGCAGGTAGACTTTCAGAACCCGCCACCTTGGTATATAACCGCCTTGCGCTATGGGATCTATGGCATGACTGGGTTGTCTGCCTTAGTGGCGCTGTGGATTGGTCTAGAGTGGCAAAAGTTTAGCGTGCGTCCGTTTCCAGAGTCCGTTGATGGCCCGGTCATTGTCTATTCCCAGGATGGACGTACGCCGCTCCGCCAACCCCGCAGCCAGGCCCATCGCGAGTTACGGCGGCTGTCGGAGTATTCGCCCCATTTGCCCAAGGCGGTGATGGCGTCAGAGGATTCGCGGTTTTATTGGCATTTGGGGGTGGATCCCATTGGCACCTTCCGAGCCTTCTGGGTCAACCTCATCGGTGGCGAACTGCGGGAGGGGGGCAGTAGCATCACCCAACAGCTTGCCCGCAGTGTTTTTCGTAGCTATGTTGGCACCGATGACTCCCTAGGACGGAAGGTGCGGGAGGCGATTGTCTCCCTCAAGCTGGAGCTCGTCTACAGCAAAGATGACCTGATGCTGATGTATCTCAACCGGGTCTATCTGGGCAGCGGTCTATCTGGGTTTGAGGATGCCTCCCAGTTTTACTTTGCGAAGCCAGCGCGGGAGTTGACGGTGTCGGAGGCCGCAACCCTGGTGGGCATCTTGCCAGCTCCCAATAGCTTCAACCCCGTGCAGGACTATGATACGGCGGTTGAACTCCGCAATCGGGTGATTAACCGGATGGCGTCACTGGGCATGATTAACTCAGAAGAGGCGCAGCGGGCCCGGCGATCGCGCATTGAGCTCAATCCGGCAGCGGTGGAAGAGTTGCAAAGCACCCTTGCGCCCTATTTCTACGGGCAGGTTTTTTTTGAACTGGAGGACTTGCTGGGGCTCGATCTAGCCCGAGAGGGGAATTTCGTCATCGAAAGTACGGTGGATTTGGCGATCCAAACCCAGGCCGAACGATCGTTGCAGCGGGCGATCGCTTCCGATGGCGTCACCTATGGCTATACCCAAGGGGCGATCGTCACCCTCGATTCGGAAACGGGAGAAATCTTGGCCCTGGTCGGCGGTATAGACTACCAAGCCAGCCAGTTCAACCGAGCCACCCAGGCCCTGCGTCAACCCGGATCGACCTTCAAGGTCTTTGCCTATGCAGCGGCGTTAGAGCTGGGCATCTCGCCGGGCACCTCCTACTCCTGTGCGCCGATGACCTGGCAGGGGCAATCCTTTGCGGGCTGTCGGTCGGGGGGCGGCAGCATGGATATGTATACCGGCATGGCCCTGTCGGAAAATGTGGTGGCTCTGCGGATTGCCCAGGAAGCGGGGCTAGACCGGGTGGTGCGCAATGCTCAGCGGCTGGGCATTGAATCTGACCTCAATCCCGTACCTGGGTTGATCCTTGGTCAGAGCGAAGTGACCTTGGTGGAGCTGACCGGTGCCTTTGGCGTCTTTGCCAACCAAGGCGTACGCAATCCGCCCCATACGATTCGCCGCATTCTAGACAGCAGCGATTGTGAAGACAATGCTGATTTACAGACCTGTCGCGTCATTTTTGATTATCGTCAAGATGCCCAGGCCAATATACAGGTTCTCGATCCAGCGATCGCCAACACCATGACTGGGATGCTGCAAAGTGTGGTGCAAAGCGGCACTGGACGGACAGCCTACCTTGGTGCAGGAGAAGCGGGTAAAACCGGCACCACCAATGACAATGTGGATTTATGGTTTGTGGGCTATGTGCCTCGCCAAAACCTTGTCAGTGGCATATGGTTGGGCAACGATGACAATGCCGCAACCTTCGGCAGCAGTTCCCAGGCCGCTCAAGTTTGGGGCGATTATATGGAACAGGTTTTACGCTAGACCTAGGAGACGGTTTCCTGAACGGTTTCCTGAACGAGGGTCAAAACGGTAGAACACTGCTGAGCTTTAGGGCATGATATCTGTGATTTTGATGCTAGTTAAATTCTGAAGTATGTCGTCTCGCGATCGCCACCATTCATCTCGTGCATCTCGTGCATCTCGTTGGGGAGTTGGGTCGTTGGTTTGGCTGCTCCTGTTCGTCCTCTTGGGCGTTTGGGGCTATCAACGACTCATGGCATCGTCCCATTCACCGGAGGCGGTTCTTGTCTTGGGTGGCTCCTTAGATCGCGAGCAATTTGCAGCAGATTTTGCCCAGACCTACCCGGATCTACCCATTTGGGTCTCGTCGGGCAGCAATCCTGAATATGCCCAGTGGGTGTTTGAGGAAGCAGACATTGACCTAGATCGCGTGCATTTAGACTACCGAGCCGTGGATACGGTCAGCAACTTTACCACCTTGGTGGATGATTTCAAATCCCAGGGGATTGAGCGCATTTACCTAATCACCTCGGACTATCACATGCGGCGAGCGCGCATTATTGGCGAGATTGTCTTGGGTAGCCGGGGGATTTCCTTTGAAGCGATCGCTGTCCCGTCGGATCGATCGCCAGAATCGATTGATAAGGTCTTGCGAGATGCGGCCCGCTCCATTTTGTGGGTGACGACGGGCTACAGTGGCTCCTCCCTACGCCAGGTGCAACAAGCTGCCTACCGCCGATTGAAGTAGCCAATGAGCTGAAAGGTTTGATAATGTTCAAGGCATGGGGAAATTACGTAGGCTACCATGCCCCAGGAGAGCGTTCAGCTCGATGTTGTCCTGCTTTCTCCGTGGTTATCATGAGAACTACGGATGCGATTTTTGGTATCACCCTGGAAAATGAAGATAGTTTGAACTGAGTGGGCGATCGCTGCCTTCAGGCGGATGAACCTCCTGTTGATCCCCATCTACCTTGGAGCTAAGGCAAGATTTCAACCCCAGCCCTGTGATCAAAGATACGAACGGCTCTCTTGGAACCGCGTAGTCTAATGACTAGTCATCCAACGGTATGGCGGTGTTGCTTCTAACGTCTCTAAGGTTCATCATCTGTTCATAAAATGTCTACAGGGTAGGCGATCGCCCTCCCTGAGCCAGTAAATTTCAACCATCTTGTTCACTGACGTGGCTCCCTACCGTTAGGATAGGGGTGAGCATCTAGCACTAGTTTGTTCTAATTCTCATGCGTGCATAGGCCTCCACCTTGATGGATTCTACGATTCCCACCTTGTCCACACGACGCGCTTCTCCGCAGCATCAAACACGGCTGGGGCAGTTTTGTGGCACAAAACAACTCTTTCGCGATCGCTATAGGGTCTTGAAAATGTTGGGTCGTGGCGGGTTTGGTGTGACATTTTTGGCCAAAGACATGGCCCTACCCGGCTATCCTCCCTGTGTGATCAAGCAGCTTTGCCCTAAGGTGAACAACCCTGCGGCCCTGAGCAAGGCCAGTGAACGTTTTGAACGGGAAGCCACGACGCTCAGCCAGTTGGGCAGCCATTCTCAGATACCGCGTCTTTTGGACTATTTCCAGATTGATGAAGAATTTTATCTCGTCCAAGAGTATGTGCGCGGGTCAACCTTGGTGAAAGAGGTGCGGAAAGACGGGCCGCTTTCAGAAGAAAAGGTGCGCAAGTTTTTGGTGGAAATCCTGCCGGTGCTCAGCTATATCCACAGCCGCCAAGTGATCCACCGCGATATCAAGCCGCCTAACATCATTCGCTGCGACGATGATGGGCGTTTGGTGTTGATTGATTTTGGGGCCGTCAAAGAAGGAATCGCCGAAATCGCCGATGAGGATACCCAAAAAGCACCCAGCACAAGCTTTGTGGGCACCGTAGGCTTTGCCCCCCCCGAACAGTTGGCCCTGCGTCCTAGCTATGCCAGCGATATCTACGCCATCGGCGTCACCTGTCTCTTTTTGCTCACCGGGCATCCGCCCCTGGCCTTTGACTACGATACCCACACCGGTGATATCAACTGGCGGGAGATGGTGGATCTTAGTGAACATTTCGGCAAAATTCTCGACAAGATGCTGAAAATTTCACCCCGCGATCGCTATCAGTATGCCGATGATGTGCTGCGGGCATTGGATCTAGAATCCCACTTCGATCAACTGTCTAACTGTATGACCATGAGTTCCCGCTTGCCGAAGCCGACGGAGCCGGAGCCAGAACCCACAGGCTATCAATCGCCCATTGCCCGCAAAGCGGCCGCTATTCGCAACTGGCGGGCCCGGCGGCTGCAAGAAGGGCATTCCTTCCAGCAAAATGATCATCCCGTTGCCTAGATCTTGACCTGAGCTGCCCACTGCAGCAGTTCCTGATTAACGCGATCGGGCTGTTCCTCATAGGCACAGTGCCCGGCTTGGGGAAGTTCGATCAGCTTCAGGGATGGATGCTGTTGCACCAGTTGCCGCCCGCGTTTGAGGGGAATCACCCGATCCTGCTGTCCCCAAAGGAGCAAGGTCGGACAGCGCAGCTGGTTGATCAACTGATCTGCATTGGGCGCATAGTCGTAGTGGGTGGAAGCGCTGGAGAGCCGGCAGAGGGTTTGCCCTGCGCCGCGATCGCGGGTGGGGGCAACGTAACTTTCAATTAAGTCTTGGGTAATACAGGCTTTTTGGGCATAGGCTAGCCCCAGACCAGCACGGATGAATCTAGGGCGACGGACTAGTTCAAACAGCGGCAGGACGACCAGGGGATTGGCAAACAGGCGTTCGAGGGTACCGGCAATGGGCTGCACCCAAGGGGGAATTAGCTCTTGGCGGGAGGCGGGCAGGGTCATCAATGTTAGACCTTGCACCATCTCGGGATGTTGGGCAGCGGCGCTCAGGGCCACCAAGGCTCCTAAGGAATGCCCCACCAGGAGAACCGGACGACCCAGGAGCGATCGCCACAGGTCGTAGACTTGATCAACCCAGAGCTGCACGTTGTAGGGAGCGGCTGCTTTGCGCGATGCCCCAAAACCCAGCATATCCACAGCATAGACGGGGTGATGCTCCGCTAGAGGCAGAATATTGCAGTGCCATTGGGTGAGGGAGGAGCCGAAGCCATGGATCAGT
This sequence comes from Leptolyngbya sp. DLM2.Bin15, assembly GCA_007694125.1. GTDB lineage: Bacteria > Cyanobacteriota > Cyanobacteriia > RECH01 > RECH01 > RECH01. The sequence goes on along the minus strand of RECH01000245.1, from coordinate 2,687 downwards.
AGAATGGGCAAGGCGTTGGCTTGGGCTGAGGGGGCGTAGGTGTAGCGCACTTGCCAACCGCGCCAGATCCAATCGCGCTGGCGACCGAGGTGAGGCATCCAAGAGGCGGGGGGAGAGGGCATGGGCATAATGTAAAGATGTCTAACATCAGGGCAGGGTGGCGGAGCGGAAAGCGTAGGATGGGCGTCGATTCCAGCAGTCTAATTCATCGTATATGGGGCATGGAGCAACATCATTATTTGAGTCTAGATTTGAGTCTAGTCAAGGGTTTTGAACGAGATTCCATCGCCATCATCACCGTTCCCTTAGGTTGGGTGATTTGGGTATGAGTTCTTCATCGTTACAGCGCTGGCGGCAGTATCAGCGGCAGCAGTATCCCGTCGTGCCCCACATCGGTTTGAGTGGGGTGATGGGGTTAGCAGCCGTGGGCTATGGGGCCCTGCTGCGATCGCAGATCGAGGTGGCAGAGCTACAGCCCGCCGCTTTTATTATGGCGGGGATTTCAACGGTGCTGCTGTTCCTTCAGTGCCAGATTGCCACCGATCTACGGGAGAAGCGCTGGCGGCCCGAGGGGGTGCTGACTCGGCGAGAGCTAGAAATGCTGGGGGTGGGCAGCGGCTGCATTCAGCTTGGGCTGGCGATCGCTTCTGGTGGCCCGATGGTGGGGTTTCTCATCAGCATTTGGGTCTATCTAGGACTGATGCGCTACGACTTTTTTGCGCCTCAATGGTTGAGCGATCGCCCCCTACTGCAGCTCGGCAGCCATCAGATGATCATGCCGTTGATGGTGGCCTATGGGGCAGCGTTTGAGGGATGGCGACCCTTCACAGCGACATCCCAGCCGCTGCACTGGCTGCTGTTTATGAGTTTCTTTGCTGGCATGGTGCTAGAACTTGGGCAAATCCTTGGCAAAACGAAGGGCGATCGCTCTCCAGTAGATTCGCCTGCCGGATCACTCTGGACAGGACAATCAGGGGCGATCGCTTGGCTGACGGTCCTGTGGCTGACGGCCTTCAGTGGCTTGATGGCCGCCAGGGCGATCGCCTTTGTCTCCCCGGTGGCGCTAGTTGTAGCCCTGGGTTTGCTGGGCGCTGTGGTCATGGTATGGCGATTTTTGGCGCATCCAGGCGTGGCACGATGGCTAGAACCCGCAGCCCAGACCTGGTTGATCGGTCTTTACGGATGCTTGGGGCTAGTGCCCTGGGGCCTTGCCTTGATCGATATGGGGTAATTTCGGACGCTTTTTGGCCTAGAGTAGGACATCCTGGCCATGGGAGCGATCGCATAACGTTCCGTAACATCATGAGGGCGATCGCATAACGTGACACTCATCAGACCGAATAGATCTTGAGTCGTCTGGTGCTGAATTGCGGCTCAAAACCTTGTATTCATCTAAGACCTTGTCATCGTCTAAGGCTTTCAGGGTTAGCACAGGGCACACATCAGGGACGGGTGGGCTATCTCATCCTCCACCCATGCACTCTACATTGACCTTGCCCTTCAACTCATCAACGACGGCGAGAGCGATCGCCGCTTCACTGTAAAGGACAACTGCAATGACAGACTTTGGCAATACCTTAAAATCTGCCACTCGGGTTAGATTGCGCGAGGGATCCAATACCTTTTCCAATAGTATTGGTGGCGCAAATAGCGATGACTTCCTCAGAGTCAACCTCAGAGATCCCCAACGGATGATCCTGCGCCTCAATCGCTCTCGGGCAGATTTGGAGCTTATTCAGGATAAGAACAACAATAAGCGCCTAGATCCAGGCGAAATTTTGGCCAGTTCTCGGGCAACCGGGCGCACCGCCGAGCGGATCCAGCTCAACCGCCTAGATCCAGGCGTCTACTATATTCGGGTGACCTCAGACGGTACGGGTTCCTCCAACTATAAGCTGACCGCATCGGTGGATCGGGCAAGACGGCTCACTCAGGCAGAGCAGATTTGGAACATTGTCAATCAGCAACGGCAGATGCAGGGGGTGCCTGCCTTAGCTCTCAATACACAGCTCAATTCCTCCGCCCAACTCCATTCTGACAATATGGCCGTTCAGGACTTTTTCAACCACACCGATCATCTTGGTCGCGGGTCACGCGATCGCATTGTGGCGGCGGGCTATAGTCCTTGGTATTCGGGCGAGAATATTGCGGCGGGCAATTCAACGGCGCGGGATACGATGAACCAATGGATGAATAGTCCTGGGCACCGGGCCAATATTCTGAGCGTGAACTACACCGAAATTGGTGTGGGCTATCGCTATCTCAGCAATGATACAGGTTCTGTGAACTATAACCACTACTGGACGCAGAATTTCGGCAGCTATTAAGTACCGGCACTTCCCTTGTGGGAGAAGGGGTTGGGGGATGAGGGGACATGGTGGGTCAGCTGATCAAGGGCGATCGCTCCTGAACAGACACCGATTGAAGACCCTCACCCTAAATCCATCTCCCAATCCGGTAGAGGGGCTTTGAAACCCCTACACCGGACGGGTGAATTTCAGTTTAATGCCGCCGCTATTGCCCAGCTTGCCACCATTGCCGACGATGCTGATCTGCCCCTCGGCGCTGATATCCACCGACAGTTCTACTTCATCGAGGCGTAACCCTGTGGTGGTCTCGGCTTGGCTGAACAGGTCATTGACGATCGCCAACATACTTTCCATCTGAGTTTTCACAAGCTGAGCATC
>RECH01000218.1 GCA_007694125.1 Leptolyngbya sp. DLM2.Bin15 | reverse complement strand
TAGTGCGTTGTTAATTCTTTCTTAACTGTCGTTCAGAGCACATGTTTAAGCTGGTTCTTGCGGTTAACTAAGGGCGATCGCTGCATGATTTAACACCACGCTAACCTCAACTACCATTTCCCAGACGATACCTGGAGAGCCTTTATGACGATCTCGAATCTACTTACAACCCCCATGTCCGTTACGAACTCAGAAGAGCTGGAAGCATTGGTTCAGTCCGTCAAGGCAGCTCAAGAAATCTACGCCAAGTTTACGCAGGAGCAGGTTGATGTCATCTTTAAGCAAGCGGCTCTGGCCGCCAACACCGCCCGCATCCCTCTAGCCAAGCTAGCGGTGGAGGAAACCGGCATGGGCGTTGTGGAAGACAAGGTGATCAAAAATCACTTTGCTTCGGAGATGATCTACAACAAGTACAAGCATGAACGAACCTGTGGTGTGATCGAGTCGGATCCGTCCTTTGGCTTTCAGCGCATTGCTGAACCCGTGGGTATCCTAGCTGGCATTGTCCCCACTACCAACCCCACATCTACGGCGATCTTTAAGGCACTGCTAGCCATCAAAACTCGCAACGCCATTATCTTCTCGCCCCACCCCCGCGCCAAAGGCTGCACCATTGCCGCCGCCCGGATTGTCCTAGAAGCAGCCGTGAAAGCCGGAGCCCCGGAACATATCATCGGCTGGATTGATGAACCAACCGTTCCCCTATCGCAACAGTTGATGCAGCATCCCGATGTGAAGCTGATCTTGGCGACCGGTGGGCCGGGCATGGTCAAGGCAGCCTATTCCTCGGGGAACCCATCCCTTGGCGTGGGGGCTGGCAACACCCCAGCGGTGATTGATGAAACCTGTCACATTAAGATGGCGGTCAGCTCCATTCTGATCAGCAAGACCTTTGATAACGGCATGATCTGCGCCAGTGAGCAGTCTGTCGTGGTGGTGGATTCGGTCTATGATCAGGTGCGCCAAGAGTTTCTCGAACGCGGTGCCTATATTCTCAATGAAGAGGAACGGCAGAAGGTTGGCAATATTATCTTGATGAATGGTCGTCTGAATGCGGCGATCGTGGGTCAGCCGGTTGATGTCTTGGCCGATCTAGCCGGCATCGAGCAAGCCAAGGGATCACGGGTTTTGATTGGCGAAGTGGAAGCGATCGCCCCTGAGGAACCCTTTGCCTACGAAAAACTATCGCCGATTCTCGCCATGTATCGGGCGTCAGACTTTTCGGACGCGGTCACCAAGGCGGAAGCACTGATTGCCTTTGGTGGTCATGGTCATACCTCCGTTCTCTATACCCATCCCAACAATGAAGATCGAATTCGCCAGTTCAAGTCTCGTCTTGAAACCGCGCGGGTTTTGATCAATACACCTTCCTCCCAGGGGGCGATCGGTGATCTATATAACTTCCAGCTTGACCCATCCCTGACCCTAGGATGCGGCACGTGGGGCGGCAATTCTGTATCCGAGAACGTTGCGCCCCACCATTTGCTCAACATTAAAACCGTGACGGAACGTCGGGAAAATATGTTGTGGTTCCGTGTGCCGCCCAAGGTGTACTTCCGCTGTGGGGCCCTGCCCGTTGCCCTGAAGGAACTTGCTGGCAAAAAGCGAGCCTTTATTATCACCGACAAACCTCTCTACAACCTAGGTATCACAGAAAGTGTGACAGAAGTGTTGGAGGAAATTGGGCTGAAGCACCAAACGTTTTATGATGTCGAGCCTGATCCATCCTTATCCACTGTGATGAAAGGGGTGGCGGTGATGAATAGCTTCCAGCCTGATGTGATTATTGCCATTGGTGGTGGCTCACCGATGGATGCGGCCAAGGTGATGTGGCTGATGTATGAACATCCGGAGATCCAGTTTGATGGGCTGGCCATGCGGTTTATGGATATCCGTAAGCGTGTCTATGAACTGCCGCCCCTGGGTGATAAAGCCATGCTGATTGCCGTGCCTACCACCTCTGGAACCGGATCCGAAGTCACTCCCTTTGCTGTGGTGACTGATGATAGTACCGGTATTAAATATCCCCTAGCGGACTATTCCCTCACGCCCAACATGGCCATTGTCGATCCGTCCTTGGTGATGCATATGCCCAAGACCCTGACGGCCTACGGCGGCGTCGATGCCCTGACCCATGCCCTAGAAGCCTATGTATCAGTTTTGGCGACGGAATTCACCAACGGACTAGCCCTAGAAGCCATTCGTCTGTTGTTTAAGTACCTACCCAGCGCCTACAAAAATGGTGCCAATGATCCCAAGGCCAGGGAAAAGGTGCATTATGCAGCCACCATGGCCGGCATGGCCTTTGCCAATGCATTTCTGGGCGTCTGCCACTCCCTCGCCCACAAGCTCGGCTCGACCTTCCATGTACCCCACGGTTTAGCCAACGCCTTGATGATTTCCCACGTGATCCGCTATAACTCCACCGACATTCCCTTCAAGCAAGCGATTTTCCCTCAATACAAATACCCCAATGCCAAGTGGCGCTATGCCCGCATTGCCGACCACTTGCAGTTAGGGGGCACTACGGAGGATGAAAAGGTTGAATTGCTGGTCAATGCTATCGAGAACCTGAAGAAAGAGCTCGATATGCCCATGACCATTAAGGAAGTCTTATCCGAAGACGAGCAGGCTTTCTATGAACAGCTTGAAGATATGGCTGACCAAGCCTTTGATGATCAATGTACGGGCGCAAACCCTCGCTATCCCTTGATTCGGGATATGAAGGAGCTCTACGTTCTCGCCTATAAAGGCTGTCGCTTAGACTCGGTGTTGTATAACAAAGACGTGACCCCCGCCTATGCAACAGTCATGGCCGAGGGATCCCCTGATCTGCCGGAGGTGGCGATCGCCACTCCCTAGTCTGAATCCCTTAGTCTAAAGCATCGTTAACCAGCGATCGCTCCTTGAGTAACATAGGAGCGATCGCCTCTTGTATGGCAGTGCTGCATCAACAGCTCCCCGTCTGCATCCCCTCGGGCAACTCTAGCGTATCGCCAATGCTTTCCCCGTTATGGTAGGCCGCCAAAAGAATTTCACTGGTTTTCCCCCAAGCGATCGCCCCTGATTGGGCCACACCAATTGCGCCGAGGTCACGCTGATGCTGTTGGGATTCCACAAACGAGCGATGGAACGCATCCTCCAAGGACGCCCCATCGGTGACCCTTACCACAATGCGCGCCGCTAAACATTCGTCAATAATGTCTTCGCCGATCCCCGTGCAGCTAATGCCAGCCCAAGCATTGGCGTAGTTACCCGCAGGCATGGCCGAATCGCTCACCCGGCCAATGCGCTCAAAGCCTTTGCCGCCTGTAGACGTACCTGCTGCAACATGTCCAGCCTGGTCAAGGGCAACCACACCAATGGTGCCGCGCCCAGCCGAGTCTGCCAGTTCTGCTTCGGCAATCACCCCAGCCATATCTTTGTTAAAGTTACCGGCTCGTTCCTGGATCCATTCCTGGAGACGCAGATCGGTGAGCGGATCATGGGTAGGAATATTTAATTCCCGCAACAGTTGAGCAGCGCCATAGTCGGACAGAACGCGATCGGCGGAGTCTTGCAAAAACTGGGCTAGATAAATTGGATTTTTCAGCCGCGAAACGTTGATGACGCCGCTAAAGCGCTGGCTGGCACCGTCCATCAAGGACGCACTCATTCTTACCTGTCCATCTGACTGCAGCACTGAGCCGGTGCCAGCATTAAAGCGTGGGTCATCTTCTAAGAGTTGACAGCCTAGGATCACGGCATCTTTAGAACTGCTGCCGCGAAGTAACTGTTCATAAACGGTTTCAACGATGTGATAGAGGGATTTGCGGACAGCTTCAGCACCGCCCTTGCCCTTGAGAGAACTGCCCGCTCCGCCATGGATAATCAGTTTGGGCTGCACCGGATGGTTTGACATAGATAGATACGTTAATTAAATACGCTGATGGGTTGACTTAGGGTTGGTCGGGAGACGGTGGGGGAGACGGCGGGGGAGCCTGGCGGAAGAATTTGAATTTCGCGATCGCCCAGCTTGCGGCTTTGACCACTTGAGGGTGAGAATCCCGCCGCGATCGCTCCAAAATAGGAATCACCTGTTCTGAGCGAATTTGCCCGAGGGATTCAACGGCAGCACAGCGCACGGGAGCCTTGGCATCGCGGCTGAGCCGGTCTAGAACAGGAATGATGCGGTGGACATCAGTGCCGACCATGCGCGAGGCCACCAGTTGTCCCAGGGATACCGCGACTTGCTGACGGATGGTGGGATCGGCTGAATTTGCATGGCGGGCTACATGGGAAACATTGGCAAGCTGACCCGACTGACCGAGGGCCACGAGCCGCTGCTGTAGATCGGGGGTTGGGGGAATGGCAGGCGGAGCTGGTGCTTCTGCAGGCGGGGTAGCTGGCACGGGCGGCGGACTATTGCCGTTGGCGATCGCTGCGGGCGGTGCCTCAGGCGGTGCTGGCGGTGCTGGCGATACGTTCTCTAGCTGAGCCGTGAGGTGGGCGATTTCTGCCTGCAGCGATCGCACCTTGGCGTCGTGGGTTTCGGTGAGACTCTGGATTTGGTCACTCAGATGTTTCTGGGACTCAACCGCTAGGGCATTGACCTGAGCTTGGTGGCTTTGGGTGAGGGTTTGCGATTGCGCATCCAACTGCTTTTGATAGTCGGCCTGCAGCGATCGCACCAAGTCTTGGCGGCGGCCCTCCTGCTCGCGGGACACTTCCTCAAGCACCCGTTGGCTTTGCTGCAATTCCTTGGTCTTGCGATCAAGCTGGGCCTTCAGCCACAGATAGACAAGACCGGCTCCCACCAGCAGTCCGATAATTACCCCGAGAATCAATCTCATCAATCTCTCCCTTGTTCGGTTGCAATGAATTGGGGCGCGATCGCCCAACCTTACCCTAGGCGTTCCTGGGTACCCTCTCCTCAGTCTAGCTATCGGGCGGCGTCTCTATGGTAGACCGACGGCGGCGACAGCGTTCAGAACAATACTTCACCTCATCCCAACAGTCTGCCCACTTCTTGCGCCAGGTGAAGGGGCGTTGGCACACCGGACATACTTTGGTGGGGAGGTCTGACTTGGCACGGTTGCGTCCCATCAGCGTTGTACAGCGATCGAGATCGAGATAGGGTGGAAAGGACTGACGTCATGATCCTAGCTCGATACCGTTTCTCGTTAACGAGCCGTCTAGTGTTAGACCATGCTGGATGCCAGTCTTTTAAATCCTAACATCGCAGAGACTCTAGACTTGCCATGAAAGAGCCGGAAGATCGTTTGGCGGCGATCCGTCTTGTACTGGTGGAACCATCGGGAGCGCTGAATATCGGCTCGATCGCCCGCGTGATGAAAAATATGGGTCTGTCGCAGTGGGTGGTGGTGCAGCCCCACTGTGATGTCCGGGGCGAGGATGCCCAGCGGATGGCGGTTCATGCCTGGGATCTGCTCGATCAACTGCAGGTGGTTGCCACGTTGCCAGAGGCCCTAGTGGGCTGCCAACGGGCGATCGCTACGACTGGACGGGATGACTATACCGATGCCAGCCGCTTAGAATATCCTCGCCAGGCTTTGCCTTGGCTGCTAGAGGGGGCAGACCAGATGCCGCCGGTACAGTCGGCGTTAATTTTTGGGCCGGAGGATCGGGGATTGAGCAATAGGGAACTCAACTACGCCCAGCGATGGGTGCAAATTCCCTCTAGCGATCGCTACCGATCCTTAAACTTAGCCCAGGCCGTGGCGGTCTGTTGCTATGAGCTGTATCAACTAGCGGGGTCACCGGAAACCTCGCTGGGTGTCAGGGAGGCGATCGCTGAACCGGCCGCGTCCCTGGATGCCCTCGAACGCTATTACCAAACCCTAGAAGATCTGCTGTTGCGGATTGGCTATCTCTATCCCCACACGGCCGAAAGCCGCATGGCTAAGGTGCGCCGCTTGTTGAACCGTGCCTATCCGTCCAGTCACGAGGTTTCTATGCTGCATGGAATTTTGCGACAGGTTCACTGGGCGATCGCCCAAGCGGCGATACAATCTTCGGAAAAAAAGTCAGACTAGCGATCGCATTTCTAGTGTCACCCCTTATTCTTATGAGAGCGAAACGCTAAGGATGTGATCCTGTACTCTGTCTATAGCGTTATCTAGTCCCTGCGATCGAGGAGATATTCATGGTGGAGTCTGGTCATCAATCCCGTGCATCCCGCCGCCGTCGGGTTGCGCCGCCGTCAGGGCAACGCTCTGTCCCAGCGACAGGATCGGGAACTGTGGTGCCGCTACGTCGCCCGCATCCCTCTGAACCCAGCTCGACCCGACGAGCTGCTGCTCCCGCTGGCCCTCGCCGGATGCCAGACTCTGCCCGTCCCCTGCCGGATGGTCGCGCGCCCCGCCCTCGCAATCATGCCTCACAGCGGCGATCGCGGGGGTGGTTGTGGCGTTTATTGGGCGGATCGTCGTCTCGGTCGTCCTCGTCTCGGTCGTCGTCGTCTCGAACAGCCTCGTCTCGGCCAACGTCTTCTCAGGTATCCTCTCAGTCGGCCCCGCCGCGATCGCCCCGTCCAGCTTCTTCAGACCGTAGCCCCACCACCGACCCACGCATGAGGCGGCGAGTACCGACTCCCCAACCGGTTGCCCGATCGACAAAAACCATGCGATCGCCCCAGCCAGGCGGCCCGCGTCGGCGAGGACGGCCCAATCCAGTGGTGCTTTACCTGGTGCGGCTGTTGATTCTTGTGGTGGGGATTGGCGCAATTGTCGGCACGCTGCTGTCTGTGTTTAACCCCACGGT
>RECH01000244.1 GCA_007694125.1 Leptolyngbya sp. DLM2.Bin15 | reverse complement strand
ATGTTGACGTTGGCAGAGTACCCAATTTTTAAGGTTTCATAGAAGAATGACGTTTCGATTAGCAGAAGATAACGTATTTGACTATCTGTCTCAACATAATCTTCTTAATCTAGAAGCTAGGGAGAGGGTAGAGAGCGTTCAATCCAAGACCAGCAAAAACTTTAATCTCCTGGTTCATCTCACAGGCGATCGCTCTCTTTTGGTTAAGCAAGAGCCTCACGCTTCCAACGGACGAGTGAGAGGCGATCTGTCCCATGAATGGATGGTTCATGACTTGATCAACAGCAGCCCTGAATTAGCTATCTTGAAGCCTTTGTTTCCAGAGATTGTTCACTTTGACGCTCAATCCTCTATTCTGGTGTGTCGATATCTTAATGACTACAGTGATTTGGGAGATTATTATCACGACTATAACGTCTACCCTAGGGCGATCGCTGCTGCTTTAGGCAAGGCTCTTGCAGATATTCACCAATCTACGTTCAACCGGATAGACTATCAAGCTCAATTAGATGCGGTTGAAACGATAAAGGTTAGCCCTGATTTCTGCTCTGGTCTTAAGCGTTTAACTCCCGAAGCGTTTGCTAGTATGACGAATGGGGCACTTAAATTTTATGAACTCTATCAACGCTATGGAGAACTTCAGGATGCCATTGCCCATCTGAGGCGGATCTATGCTCCCTGTTGCCTGATTCACCATGATCTAAAGTTCAATAATGTTCTGCTACATCATCAATGGCAAGCTCTTCTGTCAGAATCGGAATCTGCTCCGGCTGTTCTCCGTTTAATTGACTGGGAAAAGTGGCTATGGGGTGATCCTGCTTTAGATGTTGGCGAGATGATTGCAGGTTATCTTAAAATCTGGCTCAAAAGCTTAGTGGTCAGTCGTGACCTTAGCATCAGCCTGTCTTTGCAGTTAGCAAGCATTCCGTTGACTACTCTACAACCTTCGATGGTGGCTTGCATACAAGCGTATCTATCAGCATTCCCTGAGATCTTGACGCAGTTTCCTGATTTTTTAGAACGAGTCATGCGTTTTACAGGACTAGCATTGATGCAGAGTATCCAAGCTCATCTTTATTATTATGAACCCTTCAGTAATACAAGTATTTGTTTATTCCAGGTTGCAAAAACACTGCTTTGCAATCCGAGTAATGGTGTGTTGACTGTTTTTGGTGTAACTGCTGACGAGCTGATGGCCGGATCAATCTTGCCTGTGCAGAATATGAGTGAGTTGTCGTCTTACCCTTCTGTTGAGCCATGCAAACCGCAGTGTCAGCCCCAGCCGATCAATCATATCAATCCGATGTTGCGGACGTCGAGGCTAGAAACCATTGCTCAATCGTTGCCTCTTGATGATCTTGTCCATAACCTGCATATTTTACCGGATGGAACGTTGAGCCATCCTGACTATATGCCGCTAAGTGTATCCGAGATTCTAGGCGATCGCTTCTCCCATCTATCGCCTGAGCAGCGGCAAGCTTATCTGCGCCGTCAATTGCGTGACTATATCTATGATATTTATATCAGTCATGAGCAGGAGAAGTGGCAAGAGAGTCTAGAACCATCTTCAAACGGGCTAAAAAATGATCGACTGCGCGGCTTAAATATAGACTTTTATCAAAAGCTTCAGCAAAACAATAGTGGTACGGGCTATTTTGACCCTGGCTGGATGATTCAATCCTGTACAGGTCAGCGAAACTGGCAGGTTAAAAAAGATGGGTTAACGCTTTGTATTCAGCCATCTAAGCATTTGCGTCCACATGAGCGATCGCTCCAACTAGGGCACGAGGTGAGTGTTTGGTTGCCGCCTAGCTGGCTGGAGACGGGGTTTTATGGTGCCGTAGGTAATGTGGGTGCTGTGCTCAACGGTTCCATGTCGGTCGATATTTACTTTAATCTAGATCCAGAAGGAGCGATCGCCCTTTTAGGACATTTAACCTATCAGCTCAATGCAAGGGTTTTGCCGTTTAGCCTCAAAGTGTTGATTGATCCAGATACCTATGACCGCTATGACAGTGCTATCTTACAGATTGAGCGATCTTCCTACGCCCAAGTACAGCCAATTCTACAGCAAGGATTTGATCGCATTCGAGAGCACCTCATGCCCCAAACTCCCCTATTTATGAAAGCTATTGCACCTGGCATTGGCTTGGCAGAAGAGCCAGATACCTATCCCAGTGACTTTGGCTTAAATCGTTGTCAAATCTTAGCAGATGCTCTGCTCCAATGTCATAACCAGGGCACCTCATCTCCTGACAGTCGTCTAGCTGCCATCTATCGTGATTTAGCGGAGGCAGGCCTTGATAGCGATCGCCCTTATCTTAATCCTGGCTCAGAAGACTGCTATGCTATTCTATCCTTCTGATGTGCATTTATGAACTATCCTCTAGTTTTACAATATAGCGAAGAAGACTGTGGTGCGGCATGTATAGCATCTATCGCCCGATTTCATGGACGCACCTTTTCTCTAAACCGAATTCGTGAAGCTGTCGGGACTGGGCAACTTGGCACCACCCTTTTAGGACTAAGGCGTGGGGCAGAAGTCTTAGGGCTGCATGGTCGCTCAGCGATCGCTTCCCAAAAGCTGCTGGAGCGCATTCATGACCTTCCCTTACCTGCCATCTTGCACTGGCGCGGTAAGCATTGGGTGGTGCTCTATGGTAAGCGCGGCAAGCATTACGTGATTGCCGACCCTGCCATGGGTGTGCGTTACCTCAGTGAAGCAGAATTGCAAGAGGGCTGGACAAACTGGATTATGCTGCTGCTGCAACCAGATGCGAGCCATTTTTATGCCCAAAGCGATGACCCAACAACAGGGTGGGGGCCGATTCTGCGATCGCTGTTACCCTATCGAGGTCTTTTACTCGAAGCATTGGGCTGTGTTAGTCTAATTGGCTTGCTATCATTAGCCTCTCCATTTTTTATCCAAATTCTTACCGATGAAGTTTTAATCCAGGGCGATCGCGGTTTCTTAATGAGTTTGCTCATTGGCGTGATCAGCATGTATGTAATTCGCGGCGGGTTATCCCTGGTTGCTGATTATCTAATTGCCCACTTTACCCAGCGGCTAGAGCTGGGTCTTGTCCTTGAATTTGGACGTCAATTATTGCACCTGCCCCTAACCTATTATGAAACTCATCGCAGCGGTGAGGTGGTTAGCCGCCTTCGTGATATCGATGAAATTAATCGCTTGGTGTCACAAGTTGTTATTAGCTTGCCGAGCTCTATTTTTATTGCACTTATCTCGCTGCTGCTGATGATTTTTTATAGCTGGAGTTTAACGGCTGTGTCCTTGGTCGTGGCGATCGCCATGGTCATATCCACGGTTATGTTTCAGCCTAGCCTCCAACAGCAAACTCGACGGGCGATGGCCCTAGAGACTGAGAACCAGGGTGTTTTGGTCGAAACCTTTAAGGGAGCACTTACCCTGAAAACGACGACGGCTGCTCCGCAATTTTGGGATGAAATTCAGAGTCGCTTTGGTCGCCTTGCTAACCTCATGCTCAATACCACTCACATTGCTATTATCAACAGTACCTTCAGTAGTTTGACCTCGGATATTGGCAGTACTGTATTACTAGGACTGGGTAGTTTACTGGTGATTCGTCAAGAGCTGAGTATTGGCCAACTGCTCGCCTTTAGCAGTCTCAACCGCAATATAACCGGATTAATGGATGACGTGATCACTATTGTGGATGACTATATCCGTGCCAGTACAGCTAATACTCGTCTTCAGGAGGTTATTGCTGCTACGCCAGAGAACCAACAAGATGAAAAGAAACCGTGGGTTGCTTTAGCCGATAATACAGCTATCCATTGTACTGATATTACCTTTCATTATCCTGGTAGGTTGGAGCTGCTCAAAGACTTTTCTCTGACTCTGCCTGGGGGGCAAGCGATCGCCTTAATTGGCACATCTGGCTGTGGCAAGAGTACAGTTGCTAAGGTGCTAGCAGGACTTTACTCAGTCCAGGCTGGTAATATTCAGCTTGGTTCCTACAACCTACAGGATTTATCGCTAGACTGCATCCGTCAGCAAATTATGTTGGTTCCTCAAGATTCACAGTTTTGGAGCCGTTCAATCCTCGATAACTTTCGCATGGGTCTTCCCCATATCGAGTTTGAAGACATTGTGCAGGCTTGCCAAGTGACGGGCGCTGATGATTTCATTCGTAAGTTACCGGAAAAATACCAAACTATTCTGGGTGAATTTGGGGCTAATTTATCTGGCGGGCAACGACAGCGACTAGCGATCGCTCGTGCTTTAATTCATCAGCCAGCCATTCTCATCTTAGATGAATCGACTGCCGGACTAGATCCCAGTAGTGAAGCCCAACTCCTTAAAAACCTCCTCCAGCATCGCCAAGGCAAAACCACATTATTCATTAGCCACCGCCCTCAAGTTATTGGTCAAGCAGATTGGATTGTTTTCTTGGAAGATGGCCAAGTTAAACTAGCCGGACATCTGGCAGACCTACGCACCCAACCCGGACACCACTTAGATTTTCTACCCCTATGAAAAGCGATCGCCTGGCTCCTCTCACGCCTCTTCATCCTCAGGAATTCCTGCCGCCCATCAACCGATGGATGATCATAGGCGGAATCGTGCTCATGGGTGCTGTTACCAGTGCGATCGCCCTATCAGCAGTGTTGCCGTACAACGTCACCGTCAAAGCCCCAGCGACCGTACGTCCTGCTGGAGATCTGCGCCTTGTCCAAGCCGATCAAGAAGGTACCGTTGTCCAAATTGCTGTTGAAGCCAATCAACCGGTACAGCAAGGGCAAATGATCGCCCAATTAGATACCCTTCAACTTACAGCCCAACAGCAGCAGATTGAACGGCGTATCCAGCAAGCCCAAGTGCAACTCGTGCAAATGGAGACCCAGCTTCGCCTCATTGAGACCCAGACTGAAGCAGAGCAGCGATCGCTGGATCGTAGTTTATCCATAACCCAAGTTGAGCTAGATGTGAGTCAACGTAGCTATGCCCAACTGCAAGCTACCGTGCAGGCCGATCTAGCAGAAGCGGAAGCGGCTCTCATGTTCGCTGAGAGTGAAATGCGTCGTTACCAAGAACTAGCCGACTCAGGAGCTGTCTCACCGTTGCAGTTAGAGGAAAAACAAGCAGCGGTGCAGACTGCTAATTCTCAGCTGGATCGCGCCCGTGCGGGACTGATTCCTGGCACAACCGCCATTGCTATTGCCCAAGAACGCCTTGCCCAAGAAAGCGATCGCACCCAAGTTATCCTAGCTACCCTAAGTCGGGAGCGAGAGTCGTTAATTCAAGAGCAAGCCGTACTGCAGTCTCAGCTCATTAATGAACAAGCTGAACTCGATCGTTTAACCGCAAATCTGGAACGCACAACGATTCGTGCCACCAGTGATGGTATTATCTTTCAGCTCAATTTACGGAATCCAGGGCAAGTGATTCAGGCTGGTGATACAATTGCAGCGATCGCCCCCCAAACTCAAGGATACCTTCTCAAAGCTGCTGTTACTACCCAAGATATTAATAAGATCAATATTGGGCAAAATGTTAATTTACGCCTTGATGCTTGTCCTTTTTCGGACTACGGTATTCTATCCGGTACGATCACAGCGATCGCTCCTGATGCCACCCAGCCAGGTATGAATATGCCGAATCCCAATTTAGTCACACCCCTATCACCCAATAGCTACTTTGAAGTCACGATTGAACCTGCTGTTCAACAGTTACAACGCCGCGATCGGATCTGCCCTCTCCAGCCAGGTATGAACGCTGATGCAAGTATTATTGCTAGACAGGAAACCGTGTTGAAGTTTGTTCTGCGCACAGTGCAATTGCTAGTAAGGTAGTCAATGCACTTTCCAACTCTTTTCAAGCATTTTATTCAGTCTAGGTGAGATATACCTTAGATGAATGGTCCTAGGAAGAAGATGTCTATTCAGGGGTTAACTGCCACAACCAAACTCGATCTGCTTCGAACACCAGCCGTGATGTATAGCCTTGAGCTTCCAGTCTACGGACTAACCGGCGAGATGGGCTCACTACAAACACATCTGGCTGATCGTCTGGCAAGATAGGAACTTGAGGCGATCGCACCAATTGTAGACGAGTTTCGGGAGGCAGGTCATAGCTCAGCGTTAGCATCCGACAGGCAAAGCAGGTGCTGATCTCAGTCGAATCATCACTGATCAAGAGGGGGCGATCGCTCTGCTGCAGAGCCGCCACGATCCGATGATTATGCTGATGCTTATCTGGACTTTTCGTCCACCACAGCGTGGCTTGACTGCTGATGCCGCAGGATACGATGCCAGCCACCAAAACGCCTAGGGTGATCAACTGCCAGCGGGCACGGGTGCGAGTAGCTGTTTCTAGACGGATGCTGAGGGCATAGACGATAGCTAGATGGAGTCCAAAATAGACTGGTATCATATAGCGGGCCGTCCCCGATCGCTGTCCTCCTAGGAGCAGATCGGGTAGAATCAGCATCAAGGCTGGTACAGCGGTGGTAATTAAGATAAACTGAGCGGTGAGGGGTGGGGCTTCGCGGGTAATGACTATGACGGCATAGACGATCAGCACCACCATCGCTACCATCAAGAGGATGGCAGGAGAGGTCAGATAGCGATCGCCTAGGTTCAAATCCAGAACTTGATTGATGGGATACAATAACCAGCGGAGAATCAGCCAGTCGAAGGAAAACCGTTCATTGGCCCAAGCTGCTGTACCGCTCACCCGCTGGGCATGGTTGATCATCACCCCTAACCACGGGGTAAACAGTAGGATGGCTGCTGTTGTAGCGGCTAAATACGATAGGAGCAGCGATCGCCCCTTATTCCGCCAAGCACGGATGCCCATGAACACACCATGGGAGATGGCCACCAAACCGGTCAGCAAAAAGGTGTAGAAACTCGTAGCTAGCAGCAGGGTATAGGTGCTCCAAGCCAGCCAGCGCCGTTGGGCAGGAGCGGCGGTTTGGGTTAGGCGCATAGCCCACAGAAGAGCAGCTCCGCTAGCAATGGTCAGGGCTGTCCATAAACTGTACTGCCGGGCTTCTTGGGCGTAGAGCACATGGAAGGGAGAGACGGCCACGCAGGCGATCGCTAGCCATCGGGTTGTGGAACCCTCAAATAACTCGCGTCCTAGCCAATAGAGGGCAGGAAAGGTGAATAAACTGAGCAGGGCGGAGAGCGATCGCACCGTCGCGGGACTGGCTCCCCATATCTGTGTCCACAGTCGTGCGAGTAAAAAGTAAAGGGGTGGATGCTGGGGCGATTCACGTAGGGACTGTACGGTATCGATCCAGGTATGATCAGGGTTGGGCCTTTGGAAGGTTTGCAGATCGGCAACGGTGATCACCTCGCCGGTGTAGGTTTGGGCGACCAGTTCTTGTTCCCCGTAGCCAGATATTCTCAGGGAGGTATAGGTTTCATCAATCCAGTACACCTTTTTTCCCAGGTTGCCAAACCGAAATAGGATACCCATGACTAAGAGAGCGATCGCCCCCCATCGGAGCCATTTTCCCAAGACTGCTTCTGTTTTCACCGGCTTGTCCACTCCCAGAGTTGTAAATGTTGTCCCTCATACTGCAGGGTGAGGTATCCTAAGGATGCTAAATGGGCCTGCAAGTCTGGGGAAGGATCCACCACCCAAGCCGTCCCCCGTTCCATGGTCTCTAGGCTCATACTATTGCTGGAGACTGGCGCTAGGGAGCGATCGCGCAACCGAGATGGGGTTATCTCTACTAAACGCTCGGCTGAGGGTGGTAACAAATGTAGGGTGACATCTGGCTTGAGGCGGTAGCTCAGGGCGATCGCTCTCACTGGCGTTGTATCACTAAGAATCCGAGCTGAGTCCTCAGCATTGACCACTTCGGCAATCGTTAAGTAGTCCTGCACTTTTCCACCATTGATCCAAGGGACATCCACTTGATAGACACCGATGAGGCTGCCAGATACCGACCCCACCAACAGCAAACTCCAGCCCAAGCGCCACAGATTACGCCGCCAGCGCTGATGGCTATGAATCCCGGTGGATAGATGGCAGGCGATCGCCCATTGAATGCCTAGATAAGCAGGAATCATGTAACGTACCCGAGCCGACTGAGCACTGCCGGTGATCAGATCCGGTAGAACCAGCACCATAAAAGGTACGATAATCAAACTCAAGATCAACACCGTGGCAGGGGTGGGCGATCGCCGCCAGAGTTGATAGACCACCACGCCAATCAACAGCACGAGCAGACTATTCGCCCAGGTGAGATCGGCATTGAAAAAGACTCGGTTGATCAAGCGAAACAAGTCTTGCACAAGATCAACGACCGAGCGACTGTTTTGGGTTTGCTGCACCGTGCGCTGTAGACCTTCAAACCGGGTTACAATGACCCACAGCCAGGGGCTAAAGGCCAGTATGGCCAGGGCGATCGCTTGTCCATAGCGCCAGAACATAGCTCCGATGCGCCATTGCTGGGTGGCTAATACATAGATGCCTTGGCTGAGCAACACCAGGCTAAATAAGAGATGAGTATATAGTCCTAGGGCTGCCGTCAGGGCATAGCGTCCCCATGTGAATCTTGTAGACTGCTGCACAGCCCGCATCACCGCCCAGTTGGAGACCACCATCAGCAGCATCCACAGGCTATACTGCCGAGCTTCTTGGGCATAGAGCACATGCAGGGGAGATACGGCCATCAGGGCGATCGCCATCCATGCCATCGTGCTACTAAAAGACTGCCGCAGCCAGCCGAAGGTCAAGGGCAGGGTGGCTAAACTCAGCACAATCGATAAGCTGCGCACGGTGGGTACAGGGCGATCGCTCCAGATACCCGCCAGACGAGTCCAAATGCGATTCAGCACATAGTAAAGGGGAGGATGCTCTGGATGATCGGTGAGCACGGCCCAAACCGATCCCCAGCCGGGGCTGGCCTTGGGCTGCTGGTAGACATGCAGGTCTTGGGGCAGTAGGGCTTGCCCTTGGTACAGTTGATCAACAACCGTCACTTCAGAATAGCCGGAGATACGCAGGGCGGTGAGCACCTCGTCTCCCCAAAAGAATTCTTGTTCTAAAAATACAACTCGTAGCACTACCCCGATGAGTAGGAAGGCGATCGCCACCGTTCTAAGACGAGGGACTAGCTGTTGGGTTGGGCGATTCTGGGTCTGCAGATCCTGCGTGAGGGTCATAGATGCAAGGGGCGAAATGGATGCAACTGAACGAACAGAACAAACCTAAACAACCGATGCTGCTCAGAACGATCGCCCTCCTCATCCCCCACAGATCTTGATAGGGATCGTCTGTTACCGAGTGACCCACCTCTATCCATTGACGGTCTAGACCGATGGATCAACGATGAGGGGAGCGATCGCCCTCTATCATCGTATAGCGAAGTTGGGTTGGGTTAAGGTTTGTGTCGCTCAAATCGGCATGGGTGAAATCAGCCCGGTCGAGCTTGGCATCTTCTAGGTTGGCACCTCGCAGGCAGGCACCTCGAAAATTAGCGCCCCGTAGGTCAGCGCTCCGCAAATTGGCCTGGGTGAGGTTAGCCTGTTGGAATTGCGATCGCTGCAGCATGGCCCAGCGTAGATCGGCCTGGAAGAGATCGGCCTGTTGAAAATCGGCCTCGGAGCCATAGACCCGGACTAAGTTGGCGGCGCTCAAGTTTGCCTGGCGGAAAATTGCTCCATAGAGGGACGCGCTCACCAACTGGGTGCCCACTAAGTTGGCATGGTCGAACACGGCCTGGTTCAAATGAGCAGAGACTAAATAGGTATGCCGGAGGTTGGCTCGGTTGAGGGTTGCTTGGTTCAAGTTCGCCCGTTCTAGGTGGGCATCTTGCAGATCCACGCCGACCAAATTGGCATGGCTCAGATCGGCGTCGCGCAAGGTCACACCGCGCAGATTGGCGCTAATCAAATTGGCATGGCTGAGGTTAGCGTGGGAGAGCTGGGCGTAGGATAAATCCACGCCGACTAACTCCGCTCCCTGCAAGTGGGTATGGCTGAGCTCCGATCGCGAGAGGTTGGCATGGCTGAGGTCGGCGGCCTGCAAATTAGCTGCCGTGAGCACCGTCTGGCTTAAGTCGGCTCCTCGAAAGTTGACGCGGCTCAGGTCGGTGTCTTTAAAGTACACTCCGGCTAACCGCACCTCGCTTAAGTCCAAGGTTTGTCCAGGATGGTGCGATCGCCACGCGTGCCAGCGATCGGATCCCTGTTTCAACAGTGCTAAATGGTCGTAATTTGCCATACCTCCCCCATCCTATTCCTGTTTACCAGTGCCGTGCTCGCGTCCTGGTGCATCTTCCAAAGCAGCGATCGCCGCCGCCGACCCCGCCAAAATATCCCGTTCTTCACCCCCCAGGTAGAGCCGCCCAAAGCTGCCCACGGCTCCCACCTGCAAAATGTTGATCAACGCTGCTTTTTCAGCCTGGTTGGCCGCTAGGGCCGCATAGGCTGCCGGCTGCACCTCCAGCACATACAGCGTTTGTCCGGCCAAGATCATCTGTCCCCGCCGGTTGCGGTTAATCAACTGGGCTTGGTGGGCATCGATGTTGCGGATAATCTGGCTAGACACAATCTTTGGACGCAAGCAATCTTGCTGGCGCACCCCGAGGGCTTCCAGGATCGCCTGCCCTGCGGCGCGGGTCTCCCCCTGATTGGTGGAATGCACTTCTAAGAGTCCGTACAGCCGTTCGACAAACTGCACCCCCGGCCGCACGGCGGCCGCCTTCAACGCCACGTCGGTGATGCGATTAATTTCTACGCCTGGTGAAATTTCAACCCACAGCGAGGCATCCCCCGGCAGCGGTAAAAAACCCAGTGATACGGTGCCAATGTAGGCAGCGTGCTGTGCTTGTAGGCTATCGAGATATACGTAGCTTCGCAGTTCTGCCCCCAAAATCCGTCTCTCCGTGCTGACAAGTGTCTATCGTTATATCCAGTCGCGATGAAGAGGGCGATCGGCTTGGCTCAACAAGCTGCCGGAAAGCCCTGATTCCACCACGATGGTGCCCCCTGAGTGTACCGCGCTATGCCCTCGAAAACCTGAAGGATTCGGGCGGGCTAGCCAGAACTTGGCCGTCTCATGCAAGCTGCTGCATCCGCCACACCGATCGCATGATCCGGATTTCGTTGAAGTCGTAATCTTCTCCCACCTGGTCGCGAATCGTCCGCAGAGCATCATCGCCGACCTGAGCGATCGCTCCCAAAATAGCCTGCTGCCGCTCGGGGTCTACCAGTCGATCCACGTCGATCACTTCGCCCCATTCAATCAAGGTCGCCAGATTGTCGTAGATGGTGCCCAACCGCAGGTCGCATTCCAAAGCAATTTTGGCAGGAGCGATACCCTGCTGGTGCAGGTTCAGGATTTGGCGGCGGCGGGCGGAGAGTGGCGGCTTGGAGGTCGGTTCGTCTGCGACCGGTGTGGCCGTCTGGGCTAGGAGGCCATGCTCTTGGCAAAATTGGCGAATGGTCTCGGTGAAGCGCGGCCCATACTGGGTGAGTTTGTGGCTGCCGACCCCAGAAATTGAGGCAAATTCTTCCAGGGTGGTGGGTCGGCTTTGCACCATCAGCCGCAGGCTAGAGTCGGCAAAAATCACGTAGGGCGGCACCGATTGCTCATTGGCGATGGTTTTCCGCAGCGATCGCAATAGATCCATCAACAGTTCACGGGTGGAGGCGGCTTGGCTATCGTCGGCGACGCTGGAGCGCTGAGAACGCGTGGCCACCATCTGCACCGGTCGCTGCCCTCGCATTACGTCCCAACTGCGGGCATTCAGCCGCAATACCGAATAGCCATCACTGGTTTCATCCAGCAGGCCTTGATGCAGGAGCGATCGCCCTAGGTGTTTCCAGTCCTCGGCAGAGCGATCGCGCCCGATGCCGTAGGTGGACAAATTGTGATGGCCGCGCTGCTGTACTTTGCTGGAACGACTGCCCCGCAACACCTCGATGATGTAGTTCATGCCAAAGCGTTCTTTGCACCGGGCGACGCAGGATAGGAACTTCTGAGCATCAACGGTGCGATCTTCAATGGGCTTAGGGTTCAGGCAGTTATCACACTGCTGGCAGTTGCCGCCAAAATCTTCCCCAAAGTAGCGCAGTTGAATCGTCCGCCGACATTCTAATCCCTCGGCATAGTCCAACACCTGACGGAGCTGCTGCCGGGCGATCATTTGCTCGGCTTCATCAGGTTTTTGGTCAATTAAATAGTTAATCTTGCTAATATCGCCGGTGTTGAAGAACAGCAAACAGCGGGAGGGCTCCCCATCGCGCCCGGCCCGGCCTGCTTCCTGGTAGTAGCCCTCTAGGTTTCGGGGCAGGTTGTAATGCACCACCAAGCGCACATCGGGCTTATCAATACCCATGCCAAAGGCCACCGTGGCCACCATCACCTGCACATCATCCCGGATGAACCGGGTTTGATTCTCCGTGCGCACGCGATCGCTTAAGCCCGCGTGGTAGGGCAGGGCGACAATGCCGTCTTGCTGGAGGCGATCGGCGGTTTCGTCCACTAGCTTGCGGCTGAAGCAGTAGACAATGCAGGAACCATGGCGCTGACTGCGGATTTCCCGTAGCAGATCGGCATAGGCGTTGCGTTCCTTGGGCCGCACTTCGTAGTACAGGTTCGGCCGGTTAAAGCTAGCGACGTAAACATCTGGCTGGCGCAGGGCAAGCTGCACCACAATATCCTGCTGCACGCGGCGAGTGGCAGTGGCGGTGAGGGCGAGCAGCGGCACCGTGGGGTAGCGCTGCCGGATCTGGCTGAGCTGCCGATATTCTGGACGAAAGTCGTGCCCCCATTCCGAAACGCAGTGGGCTTCATCAATGGCGATCGCCACCAGCCCCAAGGCATCATGGAGGCGATCGAGAAACGGCAGGAAGCGATCGTTCAGCAACCGCTCTGGAGCCACGTAGAGCAACTTGATCTCGCCCCGCAGGAGCTGGGCGGTGCGCTGCTGGACGTGGTCATTGGACAGACTGCTGTTAAGGAACGTTGCCGGAATACCGTTATCGTTCAGGGTTTCCACCTGATCCTGCATCAGCGCAATCAACGGCGACACTACCACCATCAGCCCCGGCTTGAGCAGGGCCGGCAACTGGTAGCACAGCGACTTCCCGCCCCCCGTAGGCATAATCACCAGCAGATCTTGGCCCCGCAGGGCTGTTTCGACAATATGTCGCTGCCCTGGCCGGAAGCGATCGTAGCCAAAGTAATGCTTAAGAGCCTGCTCCAGGGAGTCAAATGCTGGGGTGGTCGATGCGATGGCTGAATGCAGAGTCATGTCCAGTCTTTGTCAGTGCGCTATCCAATAGTTCCCACTGTACGAATATTTGTCGTCCCATCGCTAGAGGGAGGATACCGATTCGCGGCGACGGCCCTAAAAAACCGCCTCTGGGGAGCGATCGCTGGGGATCGAGTCTAGAGGCGGTTGGGTTCAAGGTTGGCTCAAGGGAGTGGGGCCGCTAAGCGCCTCGCCGCAGGGCTGCTTCCACGCGTTTGAACTCTAGCTCTAGGCGATCCTGGAGCTTGGCGGGAACGGGGCGATTGGGGTAGGAGCTGTAGTGACCGGCTAGGGCGTTGAGAGCCGTTTGCATGGTGGTGAAGGAGCTGAGGCGAGTGTAGTTACCATTGCGGCGATAGCGAGCCGAAAAGTCATTGATCATTTGCCGCGCGTCAGCTTGGGCTCCTGCCTTTTCGGGGGTGCCTTCGGGCATTTCAATGGCGGTTCGCAGGGTGTCAATGAGGCTGAGGGTATCTTGGCGATAGTCGCCGCTTAGCCCGCCGGGGGATGCGGCACAGCCCATAGCTACCGTACAGACCAGTAATAGTGCAAAAATTCGAGATAAAATCCTTTTCATAGTGCCTCAATAATCATGGTTTAACGGAACAAACATGGGTCAGCGGCTTAGCGATCGCCCTTGGAGAGCCCATCCCCTACAAGTTTAAAGATTGAGCCATGTATCATCCTATCCTGACAAGGCGTAGCCCTGATCACCCCAAGGGAGGAAGGGCGATCGCTGCCTTGATGGATTAAGACTTAGGGGTTTTGAAAGGCGTGCGCTTCTTTTTCATGCGCTTTTCACGCTCATACTCCAATTCCTTCAGCTTCTTCATAATGCGGCTGAAGTATTCCTTAAGATAATCTTCTAAGGTACCGGTTTCACTGCGATCGAGCCCAAAGACCGCGTAGGTTTCATCCATGGAGGCGTCTAGGGGTTTACCCGAGGCAATCACTTCTGTAAACGCTAAGCGATCGGCGACGTTCCAGGTCCATTCAAAGAACAGGGCCACCCGTCGAATGGTTCTTAGCAGGCCAATGGGCATGCGGGTAACCTTGGCTTCTTGCCCCGACATGCGCTCGCAGACGCGAATAATTTCGTAGGCGCTCCAGGCCCGGTTGCCCACCACGGGAAAGACGCGGTTTTCGGTTTCGGGGACTTGCAGGGCGCGCACCGCAAACCGAGCAATATCCTGGGTGTCCATGTAGGCAATGGGAGAGGTGTTCCCCATCACCCACACTGCCTGCTTTTCTAAGATGGGGATGGCGTATTGGCTAATCAAGCCTTGGAAGAAGCCGCAGAGCTGTAAGACCGTGTAGGGAACGCCCGACTCTTGCAAAAACTGTTCTGTGCAATGCTTGATCTGCATCAGCGGCACGTCGGGATGGTCTTCGACACCTAGAATGGAGAAGAAGATAAACCGCTCGACGTTGGCGGCTTTGGCGGCCTGGATCAGAGCGACCTTGCCGTCCCAATCGACCGCCTTGATCGGCACCGAATCGGTGGCGCGGGAGGTGGAGGCATCAATCACCGCCGTCACCCCTTCAAAGGCTGCGGGCAGGGTATCGGGGCGGGTGAGATCGCCGAGGGCCAACTCAGCTCCCCATTCTTTGAGAAACGATGCTTTGCGGGCGCTGCGAACCAGGCAGCGAACCTGAAATCCCTCATCTAGGGCGCGACGGGTGACCTGCCTTCCCAACGTACCTGTGGCACCGACAATCAGTAAAGTCATGAGGGATTTAATCTCAATTTCAAAACATTAACTTTTTATAAGATGTTATCAGAAAGTGGTTAGCCTTTTCTCATATAGCTAGTGTTGCCAGGATAGAAATCCTGTGTAGATCCTGTGAAGACGGAGGGAACCGCAGACCGCCGTTGGATCTGACCGGACTATGTATCGCTGTAATGCTTATTGGGGAAGGGTTCTAGTCGATGGAAAGCCAAGGCAGGGACTTGCACATTCAAGCCCCTCGCCGCTGAATTACTCTTCGCCACCCTGCAGCTTGAGCAGCAAAAACCCCATGGCTAGGCCGACCAGGATCAAGGTAAACGACAGAAATGCAGCATTGTAAAATTCGCTACTCATCTAAACTATGTCTCCCTAACGTCATGATGAAGAATCAGGCTCAACAGCGATCGCTTCTAGACATGATCGTAGGCTCATCAAAAGCCGCGATCGCCCCCTCGGTTGCCCTAGGACTTGGGGCTGTCTAGGATCGATGTTGAACATCCGCCTAGAGTATTCTAAGGCAGTTTGGGTCTGCTCTCCATCCTGAATCCTCCTTGTCCTTGGGGGATGTATTGCCCCATGTTTCCGCTGATTGTTTAGCAATGTAACGTTATGGTGTTATCCCGTCCGCAATCGGATTTCGATCCATCATCAGAGTTGGCATCAGATTCGGCATCAACTTTGGCATCAGACTCGGCTGATCAAGCCAGGCTGCCTCGGCTGGCGATCGCCCTGGGGGATCCAGCAGGCATTGGCCCTGAGGTGGTGATGCGATCGCTCTACCAGCGTCCCGAGGATGCCGTGCCGGTGACGGTGGTTGGTAGCCGGGCCGTCTTGGTGAAGACCTACGATCGCTTGCATGACTTGGGAGTGCCTTTGGTAGAGCCGGATGCGGTGCGGTTGATCGATGTGGGTGTAGCATCTGCCGATCTGCGGGCCGTGCGCTGGGGGGTGGGCAATGCCGCGAGTGGCGAAGCGAGCTTTCAGTTTTTGTCGGAGGCGATCGATCAAACCTTGGCCGGGCAGTTTGATGGGGTGGTGACAGCTCCCATTGCTAAGTCGGCCTGGCTAGCGGCGGGCCATGCCTATCCTGGGCAAACAGAACTCTTAGCGGAGCGGGCTGGGGTGTCGCGGTTTGGCATGGTGTTCGTGGCGCGATCGCCCCACACCGGTTGGATGCTGCGATCGCTTTTGGCCACCACCCATATCCCCCTGGCCGCCGTGCCCCAAACCTTAACGCCCGCCTTGATGACCCTGAAGCTAGAGCTGTTGATCGACTGCCTGCACCATGAGTTTGGTCTGCCGCAGCCGCGCATCGCCATCGCCGGGCTCAACCCCCACAGCGGTGAGCAGGGACAGTTGGGCCGCGAAGAAGTGGACTGGCTCCAGGGCTGGTTGGACGAGCAGCGCCAGCGCTTTCCCCAGGTTCAGCTCGATGGACTAACCCCCCCCGATACCCTTTGGGTGAAGCCGGGACAGGCCTGGTTTGGCACTCGTGCGGTGCAGGCCCATGATGCCTACCTGGCGCTGTACCACGATCAAGGGCTGATTCCTGTGAAATTAATGGCCTTCGATCGCGCCGTGAATACCACCATCGGCCTACCCTTTGTGCGCACCTCCCCCGATCACGGGACGGCGTTTGATATTGCCGGTCAGGGGAAGGCAGATGTCACCAGTTTTCAAGCCGCGCTCCAGCTTGGGGAAGACCTGGCCCGCCAGCGCGTGAAGCCTCCCAGTACTCTGAGGCGGACGTAACCCGCCTAGTTGCTAAGGCGGGAACCCTTGGGTGTCCTGGAACTCCTTTTCGTTCTTCTGTCTTCGTTCTTCTGTCTTCGTTCTTCTGTCTTGCGATACTAGTCCCACCGCGCTGTAGACATAGACCATCCCGCCCAGCACGCCTGCTTAGGTAAACCAATGTAAGGTTTTACCGCGATCGCTCTCGTTGATCGCAGTTTTTCGTTAGATTGGATACGTAGGCTACAGTTGTTGCTCATGGCAGGAGGTTAAAATTATGAGTTTTGATGACACTCAAGTCCGCGAAAGGCTAGAGCGCTTGCTGTATCCAGAGTATGCTTGTGAACCCCAGAGAAACGCCCTGCAGCGGTTGACCCATCTCTGTCGGCTGTGGGTGCAACGGCTGCGTCATGATGCTAGTGAGCCCGTGATTTGGACCTATAGAAATTCGTCAGGCGAGACGTTGTGGAATGCCTACGATCCAAGTAGCGGCTGGTCTATTTTCGGCGTCCCGCAGTTTCAGGTGTGGGCCTGGCTGGCGGAACGGTATCGCCGTCGCCCCATCAATCTTTCTTGAGTCATGGAAACGCTTAGGGATGCTGACGGCAGACCGATAAGGCTTGAGTGAGTCAATGCTTGCTGCGATGAGAGTTAATGCCCTTGGACAGGTTTGTTCAGGGGCATTGGTATTGGAGCGCTGGTACGGCTTGGGAAACATCTAGCGTCCTGGGTAAGTCTCTGCTTTAAGACTTGACCAACAGATGGGATAGGTCAATCTAAGGCGCGATCGCCCTCTGGCTAGGGTGATGGTGGCCAAGCAATCGGGGTATGCATCGCCAGAATCCTAGGCAAGAGAGACGTCCTGATGGTGGGGACGATCGTCTGCAAATAGGAACGGAGGCGTAGTTTATACAGGCGAATCTGAATGCGATCGCATAGGCACACAAATACTCGATGGTGGCGATGGCTGGCCGGTGGCATGGCAGTGACTCAGATCGTGGCTGGTCTGGGTCTCCCCCAAGCCAGTATGGCGATGGACGGATGGGTGGCGCAGCAGATCTCTAGCCCGACGCGCTATGTCTTGGGAGCGGGCGATCGCCTCAATGTTGAATTTTTCAATATTCCTGAATATACCGATCAATACCAAGTCCTGTCTGACGGCACGCTGCATTTGCCCCAGGCAGGGACGATCGCGGTGGAAGGATTAACCCTAGAGCAGGCCACCCAAGCGATCACAGCCCGCTATGCCCAATTTTTACGCCGTCCAATTATTAGTCTCAATTTGCTACAGGCGCGACCGGTGACCGTGGCGATCGCTGGCGAAATTAGCCGTCCTGGTTCCTACACCTTGGCTGCCGCCAGTCCTGATAGTCCTTCAACGCTCACCCAGGTGCTTCAGGAAGCCGGAGGCGTGACCCAGTCGGCAGATGTGCGCCGGATTCAGATTCGCCGAGTGAGCGATCGCACCGTTGGCACGGAGTCGGTGACGATTAATCTATGGGACTTGATCCAAGCTGGGGACATTCGCCAAGACCTGACCCTGCGGGATGGCGACTCGATCGTGATTCCCACCGCAACGACCATGAACCCTGAGGAATCTCGACGGCTGGCGGCGGCCAATTTTGCGGCGGATGCCACCCAACCGATCCAGGTGGCGGTGGTGGGAGAAGTGAACCGCCCCGGCCCCCATACCCTGCGGCTGAATACCAATCTCACCAGCAGCAATGATGGCCTGGAGGCCCTGACGGTGAGTCAAGCAATTCGGGTGGCGGGCGGCATTACCCAACTGGCCGATATTCGCGATATTCAAGTGCGGAGGGTCACCCACACCGGTCAAGAACAGTTGATCCCGGTAGATTTTTGGGAGTTGCTGATGGCGGGGAACCTACAGCAAGATTTGCCGCTGCAAAATGGTGACACGATTGTGGTGCCCACGGCTACGGCGCTAACGTCAGCAGAACTGGCAGGACTGGCGTCGGCTAGCTTTGCGGCGGATTCGATGACGGTGTATGTGGTGGGCGAGGTGAGTGCTCCGGGGGCGATCGCTCTGCCCCCCAGCACCTCTCTCAATCAAGCGATCCTGGCGGCGGGTGGCTTTAACAACCGCGCTCGGCGCAGTCGGGTGGAACTGGTGCGCCTCAATCCCGATGGCACCATTCTGAAAGAGAGTATTGATGTCGATCTGTCGGAAACCCTGAATGCGGCTGACAATCCATCCCTGCGCCCTGGCGATACGGTGCTGGTGGGGCGATCGGGTCTAGCCAGCTTCAGCGATACTCTGGGGTTACTGCTGTCGCCGGTCACCGGTGTGGCTAGCCTGCTGCGCTTACTGGGCCTCTGATGGTTTGCCGGTTGCATCTCGCCAGACCATCGGCGTAAAGCCAAGTCATGGCTATGCTCTGCGTTTGCCCCAGGGATTGCGACCAGATTTTACCATCCTCCCCCTACCAGCTATCCAACCATGTCCTAGACTTTTCTCATAACCGATGTGCCTACCATGGAGGAGATGAGGATGGCTGACTCGCGTGACTGGTTTGCTGGACGGGTAGCTGTGCTGGCTACCATGCACCACAAAGAACAGGCGATCGCCCCCCTTCTCGAATCTGCTCTAGGGGTGACTGTGGTGGTGCCCCCTGACTTTGACACCGATAGCTTTGGCACCTTTACGGGCGACATTCAACGACCAGCCAATCAACTCACCACGGCTCAGCTTAAAGCCGCTGCCGCCCTCCGGCAAACGGGAGAAACCCTGGCGATCGCTAGCGAAGGTAGTTTTGGGCCACATCCACAGATCCCCTTAGTGGCCTGCGATCGCGAAATGGTGGTGTTGCTTGATAGCCAGCATCAGCTCAAACTTGTCGGCGAGTGTCTCTCCACCAACACCAACTATCGCCAGGACACTGTCCACAGCCCAAGCGCTGCCCTAACCTTTGCCCAATCCGTAGGTTTTCCTGACCATGGTCTAGTCGTCAAGGTCGAGGAGACCCAGACCATCGTTGCGAAAGGCATTACCGCTCCCGACGAGCTATTAGCAGCGGTTGAGGTAGCTCTGGGGCAATCCGATCGCCACCTGGCGCGCATTGAAACCGATATGCGTGCCCTCTACAACCCCACCCGCATGGCAGTTATTGCCCAAGCAACAGACCATCTGTTACAGGTGATCGCTCAATCCTGCCCTACCTGTGGCTGCCCTGGCTTCACCGAGACTAAGCGTTGGCCTGGACTACCCTGTCGCCTATGCGGTACCCCTACGCTCATGACCCTTTCCGTTCGATATCAGTGCCAGAAATGCCAGCACCAGCAAGATGCCCCCTGTCCTAGTTCACCGCTTGTTGCAGACCCTAGCTACTGCCCCTACTGTAATCCATAGCCTTCATAGCACTTCGCCGACTCTATCCTTTGGACAGCAACCTATACCCTTTAGGTGGAAGGGCTTAGGCTTTAAGCTTCCATAAATAAATCGTTAAGGATTGTCGGGACATGTTTGCTGGCCTGTCCTGTGAGTTAGCGTATATTGTATCGAAGACATGACAGATTAAATGTCAGGTACTTTGGGAATGCGTTGTGACAGTTTCTACCAAATTTTGTTGTGTGATAGTGGTGCCTTGAGCAACCTCTAGAGAAGAGTTGCCATATAGTCTAGAGATGGGCGATCGCAGGATATGTCTAGGTGTCCGTAGTAGGTGAAGTTTGTGTCTACTACTATGCGGGTTGCGACCATCGGGGTGTGTAGACCTAGGGCATAGCCCTTCCTCTCAGCATCATTCTTCTGCATCATGCCCATACCTTGGAAACGATCCCGGCTGAACTTGGCCCCTCAGGCTCGGTCTATACCACTCAGAATTTTGTTGGTTGTACCCTTTGTGGTGCAGGTTTTTGGCACGGTTGGTTTAGTAGGATGGCTATCGCTGCGTAACGGTCAAGAAGCCGTCGAGCAGGTGACGGCTAGTCTACGCACAGAAATTAGCGATCGCATTGATCAGCAGCTACAGCGCTACCTCGATGTTCCTCTGGTGGTCAACCAAGTCAATGCCAATGCCATTTTGATGGGGTATTTGGACTTGGATGATCCGGCCAGCCTCTCCCAGCATTTTTGGAATCACCACGATCTATTTCCATCCCTAGAGGTTTCTGCCATGTATCTCGGCAGGATCAACGGCGAGTTTACTGGCTTGGGGTTTCAGGCCAATCAACAGTGGGAGGTGGGGCGATCGGGGGATGAGACGGGACGGATTTTCACCAGCTACTCCCTCGATCAGCTAGGGCGGCCAGATCAAGTGCTTGGGCAAACTCGCTTCTATGATCCCCGGTTACGTCCCTGGTTTCGGAGTGCCATGCAGGCCCGGGAACCGACTTGGAGCAGCATTTATCCAGATTTTAAGGAACGACGCCTCAAGGTGACCCTGGCCCAGCCGCTCTACACCATGGAGCGGGATGTGTTGGGGGTGATTGGCACCGATTTTGTGCTGTCGCATATCAATGACATGCTGCGATCGCTGCAGGTGAGTCAGTCTGGTCAAACGTTTATTTTGGAATCTTCAGGTCTACTGGTGGCCACCTCGACGGAGGATGAACCGTTTGTGGTGGAGGGCGATCGCGTCACTCGTTTGGCTGCTACCGATGTGGCCCATCCTCTCATTCAAGATACGGCCCAGTTTCTCCAGGCTCAGTTCGACAGTTTAGAAGATATCGGTCGCCGCCAACAGCTTGAGTTTCGCGATCGCTCTGGGCAACGGCAACTGGTGCATGTTGACTCGGTTTCCTATGGCAACAACCTCAACTGGTTGATTGTGGTGGTGATCCCCGAGTCGGATTTTATGGGGCAAATCTATGCCAATACTCGCACCACCATTACGCTCTGTTTGTTGGCGCTGGTGGCAGCTACCTTGGTGGGGCTCTTGACGTCCCGCTGGATTACCTATCCCATTTTGCAGCTCAGTGAAGCCAGCCGCACCCTAGCAGACAGTGCAGCTAGGGCCAGCCTGTCTCATTCTGAAACCCTGCCCCACATCCAGGTGCGGAATATTACGGAATTGCGAGGCTTGGCGGATGCCTTTAACCAAATGGCCGATCAGCTACAAAAATCCTTCGCCGTGTTGGAGCAACGGGTTGAAGAACGCACCGCTGAGCTGTTGAGCGAACAGCAAAAGTCAGAGCAGCTTTTGCTCAATATTTTGCCCCAGAGTATTGCTCACCAACTGAAGCAAAATCAAACGTCGATCGCCTCTGCCGTGGAAGAGGCAACGATTTTGTTTGCCGATATTGTGGATTTTTCGCCCCTGGCCTCGCGGCTGCCGGCGACGGAGTTGGTGGAACTGCTCAACAACATTTTCTGCGCGTTTGACCATCTGGTGGAAAAGTATCGCTTGGAAAAGATTAAAACCATCGGGGATGCCTACATGGTGGTGGGTGGGTTGCCGGTGCCCCGGGCCGATCATGCAGAAGCGATCGCCCATATTGCCCTCGATATGCAAGCCACCATTCGCACGTTTATCCGGGATGATGGCGAGCCGTTTCGCCTGCGCATTGGCATCAACACGGGGCCGGTGGTCGCAGGGGTGATTGGCAGCAAGAAGTTTATCTATGACCTCTGGGGAGATGCGGTGAATGTGGCCAGCCGCATGGAATCCCATGGCACCTCCGATGGCATTCAGGTCACCCAAAGCACCTACGAGCTGCTGCGCCATCAGTTTGTCTTTGAGTCTCGCGGGATCATTCACATCAAAGGCAAGGGGGATATGCAAACCTATTGGCTGATGGGGCGACAGGCTTGTTTGGAGTCTGCCTAGGAGGTTGTTGTTCTAGTCCTCTGCGGCGAAAGGTTCCCCCGTGCTGGGACACCCTTGTTCCCTTCGGCTTCGCTCAGGGAACCATGTTTTGTACCAGTTCTCTGCGGCGAAACGCTCCCCTGTGCTGGGATACCCTTGTTTTCTGATCCCTTGTTCTCTGATCCCTTGTTGCCAGAGCCCTTGTTCCCTGAGCGAAGCCGAAGGGAACGTTGTGGATCCTGGGCTGATGGATGCCTCCTCGTCCTAGCCTGGCAATGCTTGGCAAACATGTATCTTTGGTTATATTTCCTAGGCTAGCTGCTTTGGTCGTCTAGGCTGGAAGCTAGGGCCGTCGGTAGGCTCCTGATCCTCAAGCTAACGGTAGGCGGGTGAGTATACGTTACGTCCATCGAACGTTTTGTTCAGACCCGATTGGCATGGACGGGAGTATCTGCGGGGTTGCGCGTTGCGTGACTTGGCCCGGCCGTATCCGTCGTCTTCCTCCTCTAGAGTTCGCAACACTATGCAGGTTCAATTCAATATTCTTCGCCAAGGGCTGCAGCCCCGTCCCTATACGCAGTCGTTTACCCTGGATATCGATCCGGGGAGTACGATTCTGGACTGCCTGAATCAGATTAAGTGGCAGCAAGACGGCAGTTTGGCCTTTCGCAAAAATTGTCGGAATACCATCTGCGGTAGCTGCAGTATGCGGATTAACGGACGATCGGCCTTGGCCTGTAAGGAAAATGTGCGCAGTGAATTGGCTCGCTTAGAGGCCATTCAAGCCAGTCAAGGGGGCGATCGCTCCCCCAGTGATGCACTGCCCACAATTACGGTTGCGCCGTTGGGAAATTTGCCGG
This sequence comes from Leptolyngbya sp. DLM2.Bin15, assembly GCA_007694125.1. Taxonomy (GTDB): domain Bacteria; phylum Cyanobacteriota; class Cyanobacteriia; order RECH01; family RECH01; genus RECH01. The sequence goes on along the minus strand of RECH01000244.1, from coordinate 4,648 downwards.
TGCTCAAAGACTTGATTGTGGACATGGCTCCCTTCTGGAATAGCCTGGAGGCGGTGGATCCCTACGTGAGTACCAGCAGCCGTCAGGTGCCGGAGCGGGAATTTTTGCAGAGTCCTGAGGAGCGCGATCGCCTCAACCAAAACGGTAACTGTATCCTTTGCGGCGCTTGCTATTCGGAGTGCAATGCGCTGGAAGTGAATCCTGATTTTGTGGGCCCCCATGCCTTGGCGAAGGCTGCCCGCTTGGTGCTCGATGCGCGGGATGATAGAACGGAAGCTCGCCTAGATGCTTACAACGAAGGCAATCAGGGCGTTTGGGGCTGCACCCGCTGTCAGTTATGCAACAGTGTCTGTCCCATGGAGGTGGCTCCTATGGATCAGATTGGGCGGGTGAAGCAGCAAATTTTGGATCGCAAGGATGCCAGCGATAGCCGTTCGGTGCGCCACCGCAAGGTCCTCGTCAACTTGGTGAAGCAGGGCGGCTGGATTGATGAGCGTAAGTTTGGCATTCAAGTGGTAGGCAATTCCTTCCGCGATCTGCCGGGGCTGTTGAGTTTGGGGCCGCTGGGGCTGCGGATGTTGGCCAGCGGTAAACTACCCCTGACCTTTGAAGCCTCGGAAGGCCAGGCCCAAGTGCGATCGCTGATGGAAGCGGTGGAACAGTTGGAGGCCGAGTCGCCGGTCTCCTGAGCGGCGCTGAGGAGGAACAATCTGCGCCAGAATCTGCGCTAGACTGCTCTCAGACTGAATTGTGTAGACCACGTATGACCTCCCAACCCGATTCTCCAGATACTGCCCCCGCTGAATCCGTTGCTGAATCCGCTGAACCCCTTGCGCCAACGCCCGCCTTTGGCTGGACAGCCTATGCTGAACAGATCAATGGCCGCTTTGCCATGCTGGGTTTCATCGTGCTGCTGTTGATTGAGCTAGCCACCCGCCAAGATCTCTTCTCTTGGCTAGGGCTACGGTAATCATCGAGGGCGATCGCTGCCGGATGGAAAGCGATCGCCCCTAGACTTAGCGAACGGTCAGCGTATAGCGCCCTCGCCCGGTATTGTCGTAGGAATTGGCCAAAATCACATAGGTGCCGGTGCGCGGCAGGGTGGCGACAATGCGTGAATTGAGGGTATTGGGCCCGGCGTCATCGTTTTGGTCAATCAGTTCGCCATTGGGGCCCAGCAAGATGAGATAGGTATCAAATTCATTGCTTTCCATGGAAATGGTCACGGTCTGCCCTGAGGTGCCATAGAAGGTATGTTCTTGATAGTAGCTACCATCTTCTTGCAAAATCAGCGAGCCGGGGCCTAGCCGCCCCTGTTCATTTAAGATAAAGCCGTTGCTGGGGCTGGGGCGAGTAGTGGATGCAGAACCAGATTCCTGCAACCGCAGGCTATAGCGTCCGGTTTCACCAGGTTGATAGGAATTGGCGAAGATCGTATAGGTGCCGTTGGCGGGCAGGGTCATTTCAATTTTGGAGTTGGTGCCGCCACCGCCGTCATCGTCTTGCATAATATCGACGCCGTTGGGGTCGAGTAAAATCAAGAAGGTGTCAAACTCGTTGCTACTCATGTCGATGACGATGCGTTGTCCAGCTCGCCCGTCAAAGTTGTAGACGTTGAAGTAGCTATTATCGAACGGCAGCACATTGCTGTCGCTGTCCAGTTGACCGCTGATAGCTGCGCCGTTCACGGTGATGCGCTGGGCGGGGCGACTGCCGATATTGCTAGGACGCTGGGCGGTGGTGGGGGCTCGTCCTTCCCGCACGGCGGTGAGAAAGGGCTGAACGCGATCGCTAGAAATGGCGAAGCCAATGCCGATATTGCCGCCTTCTCCTGCGGTGAAAATTGCTGTGTTGACGCCGATGAGCTGTCCTTGGCTGTTGAGCAACGGGCCACCGGAATTGCCTCGGTTGATGGCTGCATCGGTTTGAATCATGCCGCGCTCGGGATCAATGCGGCTGACGATGCCCACGGTGAAGGTATTTTGGAATTGACCGAAGGGGTTACCAATGGCAAATGCTGATTGCCCGACCGCCACCGATCCGGCCGGCGCTAGGGGAATGGTGGGTAAGTTGCTTTGCCCACGGAGGCGAATGGCTGCCAAATCTAGGCCATTTTCGGCATAGGCAATCACATCGCCTTGGATGCGTCGTCCATCGGCCAAGACCACCGTCACGGTACTGGCATCTTCTATCACGTGGGCATTGGTCAGCACTAAGCCATCGGCGGAGATGATGCTACCGCTACCTCGACTTGTTCCGGCTTCGATGGAAACTACCGCTGGACTCGCATCTCGATAGATGCGAACCCGCGTTTCTTCTTCCACATTTTGGGCGAGGGCTGATGCAGTGGGTTGCCCAAGGCGGCTGAGATTGAGTAGATCGATAGGCATGGCCATATCAAGGCTATGCAGAGCGATCGCTGCTGTAGTGGATAGAAGACCGAAGGCAACACGATGACGCAGTAAGTGTTTCATGGGAATCGGTAAAAAGGTCATGGCTGGAGGGCAACAAGCGATCGTCAGCGGATAGCGATGGCACAGGTGGGTGACGGCTCTCCTCCCATCATGCCTGAATGGATTCCGAGACAACAGGGAGAGCTATGGGCTGGGGAAGATGGGCGTGGGAAGATAGGCTGGCGATCGCTCCACGAGTCTCACAGCTAGGCGACTATGCCGTTTGCTGCCCAACCCTGATCGATACTGCCCAACCCTGATCCATACAGTGATGCGATCGCCTATTCCGCGTCGATCCAGCTATAGTTCAGTTCTATCATCTAGGTCTGGGCCATGGCAGCTAGACTGTACACCTTATCAAGCGACACATGGAGTGGAACTTCTCTATGGCTCAACCAGTCTTGTCTAGGCTGAGTCATGGATCTGCTCAGGCGGAGCGATCGCCATGATCTAAGACGGTCGTCTAGCCTTCGTCGTTCCACTCAGGTTGGGCAACATCTATGTGGCGCTGAGCACTAAGTTATCGCGATGCACCACGGTCTCGGGGGCGATGTAGCCAAGCAGGTCGGAAATCTGTTCTGACTGACGACCCTGAATTTTTTGCAGTTCGTCGCTGGTGAAATTTACCAAGCCGCGAGCAATCTCCCGACCTTGGCGATCGCAGAGCTGGACGGCGTCCTGCTGCTGAAATTCTCCTTCCACCTCGGTGATGCCTGCTGCGAGGAGCGATCGCCCGGCTTCTTGAATGGCCGTGACGGCACCGGCATCGAGGTAAAGCTTGCCCGAGGGGACGAGTCCATTGGCAATCCAGCGCTTGCGGGCCTTGTTGGGCTGGGGTTGGGGTTCAAACTGGGTGCCGAGGGGTTCGCCGTTGAGGATTTTGAGAATATTCTGGGGCGATCGCCCTTCGGTAATTGCCATGCGTACGCCAGCGGTGGTGGCAATGCGGGCTGCGGCAATTTTGGTCACCATGCCGCCGGTGCCCCAGCTTGAGCCGCGATCGCCCACCTCGACCATTTCCGACAGTTCATCGATGCGCTCCACTTGAATAATCGGCTGGGCATCAGGATGGTAGCGCGGGTCGGCGGAGTAGAGGCGATCCACATCGGTGAGCAAAAACAGCCAATGGGCATCGACTAAACTGGCGACCAGGGCTGACAGGGTATCGTTGTCGCCAAACTTGAGTTCATCCACCGCCAGGGTATCGTTTTCGTTGACGATGGGAATCACGTTCAGCCGCAGCAGTTCCTGAAAGGTGCGATAGGCGTTGACATAGCGGCTGCGCTGCACCAAGTCACTACGGGTGAGCAATACCTGGGCGATGGGCTGCTGCAGGGTGGTAAACAGGTCATCGTAGACCCGCATCAACCGCCCCTGGCCTACGGCGGCTACGGCTTGCTTGGTGGCGATCGCTTTGGGGCGCTCGGTCATGCCTAGCCGCGCACAGCCGACCCCCACAGCTCCGGAGGAGACCAGGATCACCCGATGCCCCCGTCGCCGCAGTTGGCTAAGCGTTTCTACCAAGGCCGCGATGGTTGAAATCGATAGCAGACCCGTTTCTGCATGGGTCAGGCTAGAGGTACCAATTTTGATGACTAACGTTTGTGGGGTCATGGGGCGATCGCAAACAGGGCATCCCAAATTGTGACGGACAAATCCTTTCCTGCCAAGTCTATGGACTATCTAGGTGCGCAACTAGGGTCAATTTTGGGGAATAGCGCCCACCGATTCTGGAATCATAATTACAAACTCGGTGCCAACACCGGGGGTGGAGTGGCAGGTGAGGGATCCTTGGTGGCGATCGCAAATCACTTGGTGGCTGATGGATAGACCCAAGCCCGTGCCTTTGCCGACCGGTTTGGTGGTGAAAAAGGGATCGAAGAGCTGCCGCCGCACCGACTCTGGCATTCCAGGGCCGTTGTCCACAATGCGGATGCGGATCCAGCCGGGGGTGGCCCGTTCTGTATGGATGGCGATCGCTGCCTTGGTATCTTGATAAACCTCGGGATGATCCTTCATGTGGTCTTCTAGGGCATCAATGGCGTTGGATAAAATGTTCATAAACACCTGATTGATTTGCCCGGCGTAGCATTCCACGAAGGGGATATCACCGTAGTGTTTCACCACATCGATCCCCTCACTGTTGTGCTTAGGCTTGAGGCGATTGTGCAAAATCAACAGGGTGCTATCGATGC
>RECH01000076.1 GCA_007694125.1 Leptolyngbya sp. DLM2.Bin15 | reverse complement strand
TGGTGACCATGCATTTTTCCATTCGAAGATCGAGAGTTCCAAGCTCTTGCAATTGCTTCTTCCCAAGTTAATGTTTTGTCGCCCCACCACTGATCTTCTTGCTCATAAGAATCTCCATATGTGTGAATATACTCATCAACTAAAAGTTGCAGACTACTCTGATCAAGAGGCTGCTTTTTACTTTTGCAGTTTTGGGAAACTGTACTCATGAGATTCAGAAGCAAGCAGATGAACGTGTTTAAGCTGTATAGAACTGCTTTTTAATATAGCTTTCCAATTCAATGAATGCCAAACTCTAATCGTGAATTTTCAAGAACTGCCACTACCAACAGCCTGAGAACCCAACTATTGTTTATGCTGAGATCGTTCGTGTAGCCACTTTACTTGGGGTGTTATGAAGACCCTTGACCCATGTGAGTAAGAAGCACGCTAAATAGAATGACATAGTTGCTTGATCCGGGCGTTGCCGCTACTTTTCTCGTCCGGGGAGCGTAAACCGGAACGTCGAGCCAACACCGAGCTCGCTCTCCACAGTCACGACCCCGTTGTGCGCCTCAACAAACGTCTTAACGATGGCGAGACCAAGCCCCAAACCTCCCTCCTTTTCAGGATCCGTCTCGTGCTTGGCAAACACGGTCTGGCAGCGCTCCGGCGAGATCCCGCCCCCGTTGTCTTGGACGAAACACTCCACATCACCTGCTGCACCTATCTTACGCGCGCCGATAATGACTTCCCCACGCGGCGTGTAGGCGATCGCATTGGCGATCAGGTTCTGGAAAACCCGTCTCAGCAGACTGGCATCGGCGTAGGCGACAAAATCCTCAGGCACCTTGTTGATCAGGCGAGTGGTGCTTGTTCCGGCAACGGGGTGGAGGTCGTGAATGAGGGATTCGACTAAGGGCCATAGATCAAAGTCCCGGCACTCCAGCTTGACGCCGACCTCGGTTACCAAATTCGTATTCTCCTCAATGACCTTACTGATTAAAGTCTCCATGTGTTGCACATTTCGCTTGAGGATCTTGATCATCTGTGTAGCCTGCGGCGTTTCGTTACAATCCCGAGCAAGGCGCGTTTCGAGAACCCGCACGGAAAGCGAAATGGCATTCAGGGGAGTACGCAGGTCATGGGCTACGAACGATAAGTACTGCTCTCGCTGCTGTTGAACCTCGATCGCCTTCTGGGTAGCAAACGACTGCACAGCCGCCCCGATCGCTCCATCAAGGACGCGGTTGAGGACATGGAACGGTCTTCCCTGCATACTCAAACCGTTCCGCTCGGCTAGGTTGTGGATACAGCCGCGCAGGATGTTGTATTCGGCAACAACCTCCTCGATATTGAATGCGTCTTTGACCCGCTGCAAGCCGTGGGTGGGCGGACTGTCGCCGACAAGGGCTTGGGCGATCGTCTCGCCCGACCCAACTCGGAGGGCAATTGCAAGTTCTGTCAGGAGATGAGGAATGTGATCGTTGAGTGTCGGCGCGTCAAGATCCTGCGCCGCCGGAAGCGCCCGGACTTGCGCCCGCCACTCAGCGAGCAAGGCGTCGTGCTCTTGATCGACAAGCTGTGCGAGTGCGTCGATGATGTCGATAGCCATGTAGCCTCCACTGAAGCGATCAGGTGAGAGCGCCTCGTTTGCCTAACTATTGTTTATGCTGAAGTGTTTTGCCTGATCATCATAACACCCCTCATAAGCTCAAATAGCTAGACTATCGTTGACTATCCTTCCACTGAGTTGGGCTAGGCTGAAAATTGTCCGTATAGCTCCTCTGCTTGGTATAGAATGCAGATTTTGCTCCGCCCATACAGCCAAGGCAGGGTTTATCGACCCCCGACCCAAAAGATGCCTTAACCCATGGGAGTGCAAAGCACGCTAAACGGAGTAACATAACTGCCGTGCTTGAGTGTTAACCCTTTGAGCATCGCTCCCCCACCAACACTCAGAAAAGCGATCGCCCCCTAGGACTTAGTCACCGTGAGCAGTATCGCTAAAGAATCCTAACGTTTAGGAAAACAATAAAACTGGGCTAACATAAAATAGATGTCGCAATATTGGGCACAAACTATGAAAATCAAAGCTCTCATTTGGCAAGAAGATGGGGTCTGGTGTGGTTCTGTGCCTGCGCTCCCTGGATGTCACACTTGGGGGGATAGCTACGAGCATCTATTAGAGATGTTACAAGAGGCAATCCAGGGCTGGTTGGAAGTTGCTAGTGATCGAGGAGAAGTTGAACCAGAAAAAAGGTTGGTTGAATTATCCCTGTGAAAGCGATTTCTGGCAAAATGCTTTGCAAAATTGTGGAGCGACATGGATGGAAACTCAGGCGCGTTGCTGGTAGCCACCACATCTATTTCAAAGAAGGTGCTGATGCTATTCTTTCCATCCCAGTTCACGGCAATCGAGATTTACCTAAAGGAACTTTAAAGGGCATTATGAAGGATGCTGAACTCACTGAGGAAGATATAAGCTAATAGCAACTTTGCCAATCCTACATTTCACAGCGCTATTGCCGCAGACCAAATCAATTTGATGGTGCAATTCACCATTTGTTGTGCTAGTTTATTCATAAATAAGTTTGCCGAGGTAAGTTTACTGAGAAGAGATTATAGTGGTGAAGCTCTATGAATCGGGAAGTGCTTATGTTGTTGCGGATCTATCAATAGGAAAACGTAGTGATATTTTGGACTACGAATTAAATTCTGGTGACCTACACCATAGTAATAGTGTGTCACAGGAGTTTAAACATGGAACTGGAATGCAGATCAATATCGGCAATACAGCCATTGGGAATCAAACTGTGTACAATCAGCAACCTTCTGAGTTTTGCGAGGAAGTAAAAAATCGTACAAGAACGACCTATCGAAGACATCCCATAACTGGTGTACGTACGGTCATTAGTCAGGAGCTTGCATAATTGTAGGCAACGACAACATACTCGGGATAGGGAGAATCTTCACGAATCCTCCTTCCCACACCACCTACCGTTCGGATTTAGCGATCGCCCCCTAGGACTCTGTCACCGCGAGATGAAATATGCCATCACCTTGGTTAACCAAAGGATTGTTGGTGTGGCCAATGATAATACCCTGGTAAGGACTATCAATTTTACTGGTGCGATCGCCAAAGGCATCCGTGATAAAGCCTAGAGATTGCTTTTTCTGGATCGCCTGTCCTAAGGTCACCGCTGGGTGCAGCATTCCGCTTCGACTAGCCCGCACCCATTTGGTTTCCTTCACCTCAATGGGTTCCACCGGAGGGTGGATCATAGGTGAGGTATACATCTGTAACGCCGACATCACCTGCAAAATACCCGTCACGCCAGTGGCGATCGCGTCTTGGTCAAACCGTAGGGCTTCCCCAGCTTCGTAGAGCAGCACTGGAATACCGCGATTGGCTGCCGCTTGCCGCAGGGAACCATCGCGCATAGATGAATGAATGATAATGGGTGCCCCAAAGGCCTTAGCCACCGCATAGGTTTTGGCATTGCTAAAGTCACCGCGCACCTGAGGCCAGTTGACGCGATGAAAAGAAGCGGTATGTAAGTCAATGCCGTAGTCACAATGGGCGACCACCTCGCTCATAAACAAATGGGCGAGGCGAGCTGCCAAGGAACCGCGCTTGGAGCCAGGGAAGGATCGATTTAAGTCGCGGCGATCGGGTAGATAACGCGATTGTTCGATAAAGCCAAACATATTGACAATGGGGACGGCGATCAAGCGTCCATGCAGACGATGGGGTTTCACCTGGGTGAGCACCTGGCGAATAATATCCACGCCGTTAATTTCATCGCCATGAATAGCGGCACTTAGCCACAGGCACGGCCCTTGATAGCGCCCATTGATCACCGTCACCGGTAAACTGAGTAACGTTTGCGTCGGTAGGCGGGCAATGGGAAGTTCTAGGCGCTGCTTGCGTCCCGGCAGCACCTCAACCCCACCAATCGCGATCGCCGTCCCTGGTTGACGACCTAGGGGCGATCGCTCTTCGACTCCATCATTTGTGTTCCTGCTGACATTGGCATCACTCATGCATTCCAGAGTATCGCAAACCAGCAGCACTGTGGTTAGCCATGGTTAACCATTGAGGCGATTTCGACTGCGTTGCGGCGTAGCATTTTTGGCCACAAATTCAATAATCTTACCTGCCACATCCGCCTGGGTTGCCGCTTCAATGCCCTCTAGTCCAGGGGATGAATTCACCTCCATCACCACGGGGCCATGGTTCGATCGCAGAATATCGACCCCCGCCACCCGCAGCCCCATGGCTTTAGCCGCTCGGATCGCCGTGCTACGCTCTTCGGGAGTGAGTTTAATCTTGGCGGCCACACCGCCCCGGTGCAGGTTAGAGCGAAATTCACCGGGGGCTCCCTGACGCTTCATAGACGCCACCACCTTATCGCCAATCACAAAGCAGCGGATATCCATGCCCCCGGCTTCCTTAATAAACTCCTGCACCAAAATATTGGCATCCAGGCCACGAAACGCTTCAATCACCGACTGGGCCGCCTGTTTGGTTTCCGCTAGCACCACCCCAATCCCCTGGGTGCCCTCCAGCAGCTTAATCACCAACGGCGCACCGCCCACAATTTCAATCAAGCCTTCAATATCTTTCGTGGAATGGGCAAAGCCGGTGACAGGAAGACCAATCCCCTTGCGGGCTAGGAGCTGCAGACAGCGCAGCTTGTCCCGCGATCGCGAGATGGCTTGGGATTCATTCATGCAAAACACGCCCATCATCTCAAACTGCCGCACCACCGCCGTACCGTAGAAGGTTTTCGACGCGCCAATCCGTGGAATCACCGCATCAAAATCATCCAACGGATCCCCTTGGTAGATCACCTGAGGACGGTGGGAGGTGATATTCATGTAGCAACGCAGGTAGTCAATCACCCGGATCTCATGGCCGCGTTCTTCACCGGCTTCCTTCAGTCGTCGCGTGGAATAGAGGGATGCTTTTTGCGACAGGATGGCGATTTTCATCGGCTTAGCAGGGGAGTCGGCAGGGCTAGAGTCAGAGGTCTGGCTCTGGTCAACGTAGGAATCACGGTCATGCAGGTCGTTGTAGTCTGTCACGGCTCTGGCTCGGTGAGATGGATGGACAAGGAATCTGAAGGATGGGCAGTTGAATAAAAAGCAGCGCTTTGCAGGTACGATCGCCCTGGATCTACCCAGAATTTGTGGCGCACCGCCTGCCGCCCCAGCAACATGCGAAATCCCATGACATCGCGGTTGGTGAGGGTGAGTTCAATCGGCCAACGCTGGCCATTCAGGGTAACCTGCGTTTGAATGACGGGACGCCGTTCAGCATGGCCACCGGAGTTGCGTACCTCCCGCTCTTCTAACAGCGGGGCTTCGGCGGTCAGGGTGCGATCGCTGTTGCGCTGCAGGGGATGAACCTGAAACCGCACCCAGGGCTGACCATTGCGCTCGATCGGCTGAATCTGAAACGCATGGAGTGCAGAGGAGCGGGCCCCGGTGTCAATTTTGGCTTTGATGGCGGTAATCCCCAAGTCGGGCAGCGCTAGCCATTCTCGCCAGCCAATGACCGGCAGTTGGGTTGAGTCATTCACGAGATTGATGTCCAAACACCACGGGCTCAAATCGAGGCCAGGCTACCACAGGCAAACCTGGCTAATGGCAACGTTGCCCCCAAAGCATACTGCCACATCTGAGTCTGGATCATGGGCGCGATCGCCATATTCGCCAGTGTAGCGAAATTGCTGATCGACCACTTCAAACTTCGTGGGCAGGGGTTGGGTGCAGCACGAACAAAATACCAGGTTTGGCAGGGGATCGTCGTCCCCTAAATGGGGTAAATTTACATTCCAAAAACAGCCAGGTTTCTGGGGTAAACCCAGCAGGTGATCCAGAACTTGCACGGTGAGCTGGGTAGCCCGCTCCCAGTTGATCGGCCGACGGCGGTGGATGTAGTGGGAAAAGGCGATACCTGGCAATCGCAGGAGGGCAGCCTCCCGCACCGCTGCCACGGTTCCCGAGACATAGAGATCTGCCCCTAGGTTACCCCCAGCATTGATACCCGATAGCACCCAAGTAGCTTGGGGACATAAATGGGTCGCCGCCACCCGGGTGCAGTCGGCAGGCGTGCCGCCAATGGCGTAGGCTGTATCTGACCGGCGCTGAATGGCGATCGCTGCTCCTCGGGTGATTTGGTGGCTGCAGCCAGAATATTGCTCCTGCGGGGCCACAATCACACTGTTGTCGCCAACGGCATTCCGCAGGGCCTGCAAACCGGGGGCATCAATGCCGTCATCATTGGTCAAAATAAACGTCATAGCTCTAGAAAACGCGATCGCTTTTAGAGTGTAGCGCTAGAAAGGGCGATCGCTGGCGCTTCAACAGGATCAATCAGCTGCGCCAATTTGCGCCGCATGACAATGCCGGGCTTATCTGTCCACATATGCTGTTCAGCATGGAGATCCAAGGGCACATCGTAGTCCGTCCCTTCCAAAATATCCTTATCTTCTAAGGTCACCGCTCGGTCAAAGGCAATAATATCTTGGGCCGGTGCATCCGCTTCCGTATCATTGCGCAGACAAAACTGGACAATTTGTGATACCTGATCATTCACCGGCGTCGCTGCCGTAAAAATTAGATGCACTAGCCCATTGGGATAGGTAATCCGCAGGGTACGGAGAAAGGGTACATACCAGGTGGCACGACTGAGGCGCAGGGTGCGATCGCTCTCCATGCCCAGATTCTGCTTCTGCATGTCGGAGTTTTTCACCGGCAGTCCATAGGTCATGGTCAGCCCCCAGTCCGTTTCTTCCAGCGAGGTGGGCGGCGGCGGTACGGGTTCCTGGGAGATGCCAAAGGTCTTGTGATGGACAAAGTGGGGATGGGCATTGTCAAA
>RECH01000240.1 GCA_007694125.1 Leptolyngbya sp. DLM2.Bin15 | reverse complement strand
TAAAACTCATCCAAACCCCGGTTCTCTCGTGCGAAAGATCAAGGGATTTAGCAGGTTTTAAAACAGAGCTTAGTCCTTGCCTAGTACCGCAAGACAGAAGCACGAAGACAGAAAAACGAAAAGGAATCCCAGACACACAAGGGTCCCCACCTTAGCAACTAGGCGGGTTACTTTCGTCTCAGAGTACTAGTCCTTTGAGCTTAGTGCAACACTCAGTACAGTGTATTTATCAATACATTGAAAAGCTTTGATGCTTGATGCTCTTGATATCGAGTCCAGTTCATCACTCGGTGTCGCTGAATCGCAACAGGATTTGCGCTCACGACCTATGAGCAAGGCGCTCGCATTCCAAGTTCAATCTCCATTCAGCAACGCCGAGGATTTCATACCTGCATTCGGCAACGCCGCGCTAGAACAACTCGTCAGGTCTCCGTCAATTTTAGCTACGACGAATAAAACGCCCAATTGCTGAAGCAATCCGTAGGGTAAGTTGTTTTCTAGCTACATAATGATGTGAGTAGACTGGAATTGGCGACGTGGCATATTGCCAAAACAGCTTATCTGTGTGAGAAGGAGGTACCCCGCCAAGCGCCTTAGCGATGAGGTTCTTTCTCCATGGTTTGACAATGTTTGCGCCTGCTGCATGGGACATCAAAAAGCCTCTGGTGGTAAAATCCATTCCTTCTGGCCCTACGGTACTCATGGGATAGGTGCTGACCATGAGTGCAATGTTTAATGCATCTTGATCATGCAGATTAATATATGGATAGCGGTGATCTGAGCTGCGAGACATGTAGGCATCATCATCTCTGAACAAAGTAATAAGGGTTGCCCATAGAGAAAGAATAGATGCATGTTCCTTATGGATGCCCACGAATCCGGCGTTATAGTACCGTTCCAATAATCGAAGACAGGGATATCCCTTATCTTCAATATAGTCTCGCCAAGCCAGACGAATTGGATGATTAGAAGTGAGGAAATAGGGCCAGGCATCTTCACAAAGAGCCACGCCCCGCTTGACCCATCGCTCGTAGAAATCCCATAGGCTACGATTTACAATGTCAGGGTCAAAATAGAAGATAGCCTCTGCTTCTGAGCAGTAGTCTTTCCAGAGTGTCTGCATGAATTCGGGCTTGTAGAACGAGAAATAAGTATCTGCTGTTATATATATAAACCGCAGACTTAGTCCATCAGCAGCAATTAATTCTTGATAGCCCTCGTTCTGCTTTGCAGTTGATGCCCAAGGGGGTAAATTTCCACGATAACCTACCCATATCGTTCCTCGATAACCTCGTTGATAAAGAGAATTAGCTAGAACTCCCACTCCATAATGGTAGTCTCCTTCAAACAAGGTGCAAATAGATACTTGCATGGTATTGCCCTGATTAATTTAAATCCAAAGCTGGCTAATCAATGCAGTAAGAAATTACACAGGAACGATGATGGTAGTGTGAAATGTGTATCTTAGCACTCTCATATAAGTAAGATACAGGTGCTACTAACTAACAATAGGACTTAGACTATCGTGTTAAGACCTATCATGCTGAATTAGTCTCAGCAATTAGCAGCATTTAGCCTAGTTTGAATCTTGATCAAAACCTGGTTCTTTTTTAGGAAGGATCAAGTTTTGGAGAGAGTTTCAACTAGAACCTACGTGTTGCTCAAGAATCTCTCCATGTTCAAGCGCTTGAATGGCTGAACACTTAGAGCCATGCCTTGATTCAACGCATGGGTGCGATCGCTCGCAAATCTCTTGATGCTCGCCTACTATATCACCTGGGTAGAATTTTGGAGCAACTTTGGAGCGCTCGCTCATTCTATCAAATTTAGATTATCGCTTTAGGTTGCGCAACCATCCTTTGGCCTCCACGGTAGATTAATCCTGGAAAATCTTAAAACTTTTGCAGGACAAGCGTTGCCTGCCTTGTTTACGACGTACAGTACTAGTAATTCTGAGAGCTTAACGCGTCGTCTAATCATCAAAAACCCATGGATTTTTTCTCAAACACAGTTGCACTCTCTCGGATGCAGTTTGCCCTAACGGCTATCTTTCATATGCTTTGGCCCGTTCTCACCACTGGAATGGCCATCTATCTAGTGATTGTAGAAGGGCTATGGCTGAAAACGCGAAATCCTGATTACTACCGCCATGCTCGATTTTGGTCGAAACTCTACGTCCTCAACTTTGGGATTGGGGTGGCATCAGGGCTGCCCATGGAGTTTCAGTTTGGAACGAACTGGGCACCCTTCTCAGAAGCTGTAGGCGATTTTTTTGGTAGTATCCTAGGTTTTGAAGGGGCTATGGCCTTTATGCTAGAAGCTGGGTTTCTAGGCATTATGCTGTTTGGCTGGGGGCGCGTCAACCCAGTTATTCACTACCTGGCCACGATTATGGTTGCCTTCGGTGCTAACCTATCGACATTTTGGATTTTGGTGGCCAACTCTTGGTTGCAAAGCCCAGCCGGTGGAGAAATGGTGGACGGTAAGTTTATTGTCAGTGACTACTTCCAAGCGATCGCTAATCCTTTTATGATTAAAAGCGTGTCGCATATGTTTTTTGCCACGCTGGAAACATCGCTATTTGTGATTGGCGGCATTAGCGCCTGGTATATCCTAAACAATCGCCATCAAGCATTTTTCAGTCAATCCCTAAAAATTGTGTTGGCTGCCGCGATCGCCGTCACGCCGCTCCAGATCTATATCGGTCACCTCAGTGCTGAGCAAGTTGCCCAGTATCAACCGACCAAGCTCGCTGCTATGGAAGCTAAGTGGGATACCAGCCCTGCTGGACAGCCTGCAGATTGGAGTTTACTCGCGTTGCCCGATGAATCAACCCAAAGCAATACCTGGGAAATCGCTATTCCCAACGGGTTAGGCTACATTCTAGAATTTAAGAAAAATCTATCTGAACCAGTTTTAGGGTTAAAGGAATGGCCGTCGAGCGATCGCCCTCACATGGTGGGATTGATCTACTACTCATTCCGCATCATGAGCGGTATTGGCTTCTTTTTAGCAGGGCTGATGCTATGGAGTCTGTTGCAATGGATGCTTGGAAATCTTTCAAGCGAAAAAATTGCTCGCCAAACATGGCTGCTGCGCACTTGGATTTTTGCGGCTCCCTTGGGCTATATCGCTGTTGAGTCAGGCTGGATTGTACGCTGTGTGGGACGGCAACCCTGGACGATGTATGGTCAAATCCGCACGGCCGATGCTGCGTCTCAACTTCCCGCCGGCAATGTTTTGACATCTCTTACTCTGTTTGCTGTTATTTACTCGATTCTGTTTGTTTCAACGCTGTACTTTGGCAGTCGAATCATCCGTCAAGGCCCCAACATGGAGTTAACCATTCCTAACCTTGATCCTGCCGTTGCGATCGAAACAGAGCCTGCCACATTTGTACCTGACCAACGCCCCATCGAGACTCAACAGTAAGACCTATGGACGCACTCATACATTTTCTACCGCAGGTTTGGTTTGTCATTCTGGCTCTATTTCTCTTTCTCTACGTCATGCTCGATGGATTTGATCTAGGTGTTGGGATTCTGTCCTTAACCAGTTCTAATGAAGAGCGGCGCAGTATTTTAATGACCAGTCTCGGCAATATTTGGGATGCCAATGAAACATGGCTTGTACTGATGGGAGGTGCATTATTTGGAGCATTTCCCTTAGCCTATGGCACAATCCTCAGCGCCCTATATATCCCCATCTTTATGATGATTTTTGGGCTGATTTTTCGAGCCGTTGCCTTTGAATTTCGTGAGCATTCTGACCAAAAATTGTTTTGGAACGCGGCTTTTGGAGTTGGGAGTTTCATCGCCGCTCTAGGGCAAGGTTTCTCGCTCGGAAGTGTGATTGAAGGAATTGCAGTAGACGAAGCTGGCCACTTCATTGGCTCTACGTGGGATTGGCTAGATTGGCGATCGCTCCTAGTGGCTCTTGCCTTAATCCAAGGCTATGTCTTGATTGGATCTACTTATCTAATCTTAAAAACTGAAGGAGACCTGCAAAAAACTCATTTCCGTACCGCCAAGCTAGCTGCCATCACCACCTTAGTTGGAGCCGTACTCATTACGGTGACAACCCCCATCGTTTATGAAGCAGCGCGAACCCGATTGTTTAGCCCACCCTTGATCTACATTTTTTCTGTCATTCCAGTTTTAGGCATCATCCTAGTAGGGCTATTGCTGCGCAGTCTTAACAAAGAAGAGGAAAATACGCCGTTCGTTTGGACAATTTTGATTTTCTTGCTGACCTTTATTGGGCTAGGCATGATTGTTTTTCCCTATATCATTCCAACTCAAATCACCATCTATCAAGCTGCTGCTGCTCCTAGCGCTCTCGTGTTCATGCTGACCTTCATCGGCGTGCTGATTCCCATCATGTTATTCTACAATATCTATAACTACGTTGTCTTTCGTGGAAAAGTTGTGGGAGACGTTTACGAAGAGTCGTCATGATATGTTGTACGCACATGCTGCACGCATACTATCAAATTCCAAATTCGGTAGACGCGTTATTCATTGAAGAATGCACTGCCTAAGGCTTAGCTGATCACAGTCCTAGTACTCTGAGGCGGAAGTAACCCGCCTATTGACTAAGGCGACAATCCTTATGTGTCCTGGAATCTCTTTTCGTTCTTCTGTCTTCGTTCTTCTGTCTTGCGATACTAGTTATGATACTCGCCCTATCACTGGAATCTTGATAGTAAACACAGTTCCTTGCCCTAAAACTGACTTACAGGTTAGAGTACCTTGATGTTGTTCCGTAATAATTTGATAGCTGATAGCCAAGCCTAAGCCGGTTCCTTTACCAATGGGCTTAGTTGTGAAAAAGGGATCAAAGAGCTTGCTGGCAATGCTATCTGGGATCCCAGCCCCATTGTCAGCAATGGTGACCAGTACATCATGGTCAGCAAGAGAGTGAGTTTGAATATGAATGCTGGGAGGATCACTGCTTCTATCGCAGGCTTCCCTAGACTCATTTTGGCTCATCGTTGATGCTTGGGGAGACTCTAGCACAATCCGTTCTTCTAGAGCATCAATGGCATTACTCAGAATATTCATAAAGACTTGGTTAATTTGACCGCCATAGCATTCGATGAAGGGAATATCGCCGTAATGTTTGATGACTGCGATCGCCTCTCGATTGGGTTGAGCCTTGAGCCGGCTGTTGAGAATTAACAGGGTACTGTCTAGCCCTTGATGGAGGTCGAAGGGTTTCTTTTCAGACTCATGCAAGCGTGAAAAGAGTCGCAGAGACAGCACAATACTATTAATGCGTTCAGCTCCAACTTGTAGGGACTGTAAGACCTTAGGCAGGTCAGCTTGCAGGAAGTCTAAATCAATGGTTGAAATTTGCTTCTGCAAGTTGGAACTGGGCTGGGGTAGTTCGGCTTGATAGGCAGATAGTAAGGTGAGTAGATCGTTGGTATATTGCTTAACGTGGCTGATATTGCCGTAAATAAAACTAACAGGATTATTAATTTCATGGGCAACTCCGGCAACCAGTTGTCCTAAGGAGGACATCTTTTCTGTTTGAATAAGTTGAGCTTGGGCCTGGCGCAGATTGCCTAAGGCTTTTTGCAGTTCTTTGTTTTGGGCTTCTGTTGTCTGGGCGGCCTGCTTTAAGTCATGGGTATATTCTTGAATGCGCTGAATGAGATTATTCAGGGACTGCGCCAACCAGCCAATCTCATCATGATTTGTAATCGGTGCTCGTAGGGTAAAATCTGCCTCAGCGGCAACGCGTTGAGCAATGTGGGTCACCTGTTCTAAGGGTTGGGCGATCGCCCTTGTGGTGCGAAAGGCTAATCCTCCGGCTACGGCTGCAGATACGATCATGCTCCACACAATAATCAGCTTCTCTAACCCCTGGGCATCTTCCATTTCAACCGTGCCTTCTAGCTCTTGCTGCTGAGCTGTTTGGGTCAACTGGATGATTTGAGCATGGATCTCATTAATCTGGGCGGCGCTTGTTCCTGAGACCAGGTTCGTGAGATTGGCTTGGGCGGCGGCTTGCTCGGGCTGCGATCGCGCCTCTGTTAAGGCTTGGAGGGCCGAGGCAAGGTCTGCCTCGTAGATTTGCAGCGCTTGCAGGTAATCGTTGAGGATGTCCGTCATCACCTCGGGCGGTGCGGCGAACCAGCTAGGATTGTTGTCCAAAAATGACGTTAGGGCAAGCTGCCTAGTTCTGGCCTGATCCATAGCCAATTGGAACTGAACCCAATGAGGTTGATAGGGTTTATCGGTGTGAACCGCAAGGTCTAGGGCCAAGCTTTGAAATTGTGCCTCCCTGCCTGCGGTTTCTAGCTGACCCAAAAGTAAGGACTGGGTCTGCGCGTCTAAGAGCTGCGTGATTGCCTGCCCCTGATAATAATCAGCAACGACCAAACCTAAGAGTGAGCCGGTTAACCCAATCCCAATCGACCAGAAATAGCCAATGCCAATTTTCTGGTATATTCGCCAGTTACGAATCTGTAACAATCGCTGAGGGAATCGCGCTCGGTTTGAAGATAGGATTAACGCTGAAGATGTAGAGGATGGTTGTACAGAAAGAGGGTTTTCAGTTTCTTGGACATCCTGCGATCGCTCCTGCATTCCTTGAGATTTGAGATCCATGTCATCCTGCGGGTGTGCCAAAACACACAATAATTACGATTTCAAGACTACTATTCCCAGTTCACCGTTAACATTGTTCATCGTTAACGTGTTGAATCAGAGCATTTTCCGTTGAGATAAAGGGAATGGCGGCGTATGAAGCTTCTCGTCAGGGACTGGTCGGGGTAGGACGATGAGGGCGATGGGGTCTACTACTTTAGCGTGGTTTGTCCATGATAGACCATGAGGTCTGGCAAGCGCACGACTTGAAAGTCTAGACCAAACAAATCATAGCAAATTCATTGCCATATCCCCACTGCTGAATCTGACTTCCAGCAGGTCTTATGGATGAGGACGATTCCTGCGGCTGACGTAGCCTCATTCAGCAACGCCATGGAAGGAGCGGTATATATCTGGGATGATCCTCAAATCCGGTTCACGCATGAAGCTCTCCAACAGATTCTGCTTCGACCACAAGAACAGGAAGGGAGCTAGTCTCGACAACTGCTCGTGGTACAGAACCGACCAGGACGTCTTGGAATGAACGATGCCCACGCTTACCCACAATGATTTCCGCTGCACCATAGTCTTGAGCAACGCGAATAATCGTTTCTGGGATCACGCCTTCTAGGATCAAAAACTGGTAACGAATGTCGGCTAAGGTTTGCTTTACTTGGTCTCGCAGCCACACAATGCCTGGCAGATCATCCATCTGTTGCACATACAGAACAATGACTTCGCCATCACTGCGTCGGGCCAGCTCGGCAGCTTTTTTCAGAACTTGAGGTGCTAGGGGCGACGTATCCACGGCGGCTAGTAGGACAATCCGTCGTTCGATCGCTACTTTGGTGGGATCGACCTCACCCTGTTCTAGGAGTTTGGGGGCAAAGGTGGGAATGGCCCAGGCACCTAGGGGCGCAGTGATTAGGATAGATAGGGCAGCGATCGCCAATATCGTTTCTCCACCGGCAATACCCTGGGCTAGGGGAATGGCTCCAATCGCCGCCTGTACCGTGGCTTTAGCCGAGTTGCCGGGCAGCAGAAATAAACGCTCTTTCGCTGTCCAGTTACTGCCTAGAGTAGATAAGTACCACCCCAGCGATCGCCCCCCCAGGGTGCCGATGGCTAAGACTAAGATTCCCGTCAGCAACGTATCGCCTAGGACGTCAAGCTGAATGCTGGCTCCTAGCAACACAAATAAGATAATCTCAGCGATCGCCCATAGACTATTGAAGCCACCCCGTAATCGCCGAGCCAGGGGTGCATCCAGCTCAATTAAGAAAAATCCTGTGGCCATGACCGCTAGGTAGCCAGAAAATATCGGTACCGCCACCGCCACAATCACCAGCAGCAGAGCAATACTGGCCGCCACCAGGGAATCCTGCACCGCGTTTTGCGTCCAGTTTTGTTGGGCTAACAGGGAGACAAGCAGACGGGCCGTGATCCAGCCTAGGAGCACACCCAACCCAACCTGGATCACCACCTGCACCGGCAGTAGATAGATGGCATTGACCGTGAATCCACCGGGCAGGGTGAGGATCGCATCTCCCTGGGAGAGAAATGCCAGCAGGAGGCTAAACACCAGCAGCATCAGAACATCGGATAGGGCACTGCCGGTTAAAATGGCGTCGGAAATGCCCTTTTGCACGCCCCAGCCTAAGCTTTTGAGGCGCAGCATGGCCGGTACAATCACCGCGGGCGATTCTGCTCCAATAATGCAGCCCAGCAGCAGTCCCGTGGCTACGTCGAACTGAAACAGCCAAATCGCCGCCAGCATGACCGCGATCGCTTCCCCTGTAGCGGGGAGAAACCCTAGGCGTAGGGCCACCGTCCCCTGCTGGGCCAGTTTCTCACGATCCAGTCCCAGACCGGCTTTCATCAGGATGACCATGACGGCAATGGTGCGCAAGGCATCCGCAGAGCCAAGCACCTCATCACTGAGGAGATGCCCCACCTGCGGCCCGAGGAGGATGCCCGCTATGACCATGCCGACCAAAGCTGGAGCCTGCAATCGCCGGGCCAGTTGCCCTGCGAAAAAGCCCATCAACAAAATCCAAACAATGCTTGCTAACATAGCGCCACGTTGAAGTTGATTAGGTAAACGTGGCTTGTGGAGGAAAAACTCAGGAAGCGATCGCCATAGCCCTACCTTTCCGCCCCAAGCCGGAAGAGTAGGAGCTATCAGCCATCTCGATCGCTTACATCGGTTATGGTTTCAAGGACCGATATGAGCGCGGGGCGGTTTCGGCGAGCTCCATCGCCATCGCACTTTTTATACCATGGTTCGCTGGCACAAGAAAAGGGTCAACCTAGAAGCGATCTGCCCAGCCATCTCGACCATGCGCCCCCAGAAACCCCTGCTGATGCCCTAGATCTAGCCCCCTAGAACCCGGCGTCTAGTTTTCCTAAAGCCACCATGCTTCCTTGATCAGAGATGGCCATGGCTGGCCTCTGCTGAGAGACGTTCTCCATTCTGATCGAGAAACTTGAGGGGAAACCAGAGCTTAGTATCCCAGAATACTTTTTTACGCCTACGCAATCGGTAGCGTGGGTGCTATTCCTACGAATTTTTACGGTCACTGCCCCCTTCGTGTATCCTCCGTCAATCGTAAATTCCGAAGGTTGCGTCAGGATCTGACGTGCTCCTCACCGAACTACGATGGCCGGACGACTATCATTTGTTCCATCATTCGCATTTTAGAGAGTAACGCTGTGCACAATCGAAGAATACTGTCGCTGTCTCGTCGTCAAGTTTTGCGTGGCTTGCTCGCAACGACCGCGTTTGGCGTCACGGCTAAGTTGGGTACCGGCTGTAGCCCCAACGGTGCTGGCGGCGGTGAAGCGGCCGCTGGCGGCGACGAGATTGTCATTGGATTTATCTATGTGGGCCCCAGGGATGACTATGGGTATAACCAAGCCCATGCAGAAGGAGCTGCTGGTATCTCCAGCCTGCCTGGCGTACGGATTGTCGAAGAAGCTAGCGTGCCAGAAACAGCAGCCGTGCAGGAAACCATGCGCAGCATGATCGAACTGGATGGAGCTATGGCTCTGTTTCCCACATCATTTGGCTACTTTGATCCCCATATTCTCCAACTTGCGGAAGAATTTCCCGAGGTGCAGTTCCTCCATGCGGGTGGGCTGTATGAAGAGGGTGTCCATCCTGCGAATGTGGGCAGCTATTTTGGCTACATTGACGAAGCCCAATATGTGGCGGGTATCGTGGCTGGGCATATGACCAAGTCTGGCAAGCTGGGCTTTGTGGCAGCCAAACCCATTCCCCAAGTGCTGCGTAATATCAACAGCTTCACCAAAGCCGCCCGTTCGGTGAACCCTAACATCACCACCCAGGTAATCTTCACGGGAGACTGGGCCCTGCCGGTGAAGGAAGCGGAAGCCACCAACAGCATGGCTGACCAAGGGATTGACGTGGTCACCTGCCATGTGGACAGTCCTAAGGTGGTGATTGAAACGGCGGAACGGCGCGGTATGTTCACCTCGGGCTACCATGCCAATCAAGCCGACCTAGCGCCCACCGGCTATCTCACCGGCGCAGAGTGGGACTGGACCAGCATCTACACCCAGTATGCCCAAATGTTCCTAGAGGGCAAGAGCTTAATGAATGGGGAGATTGATCACCTTGTGCGGGGTGGCTTGGCGGATAGCTTCTGTAAGCTCTCTCCCTATGGAGCGGCGGTGTCTGATGAAGCTAAGGCCGCTGCAGATGCAGCCCGAGACCAGATCATCGCTGGGGAACTGGTGCTCTATGAAGGCGAGATTAAGGACAACAGCGGCACGGTGCGGGTGGCAGCGGGGCAAAAGCTAGAGCAAAAGTCTGTGGAACTGGAAAGCATGGACTGGCTGATCGAAGGCGTTGAAGGATCGGTGGGCAGCTAATGAGAGACACACCTTGGTTGCGAAAAAGTGAACCGTTGGTGATTTCAGCAGGGGCGATCGCTGTTGCCCTGGCTCTGTTTGGGTTATTCTGTGCGATCGCTGGGGCCAATCCTTTTGGTGTCTATGGATCGATTTATACCGCCGCCTTCGGGAGTTCTAGTCGCATCCAAGGTACGTTGATTTTGGCGTCGCCTTTGATGTTGAGCGCCCTTTGTACGGCTCTGCCGGCCCGGCTGGGGTTGGTGATCATTGGCAACGAGGGAGCGCTGGTGGTAGGCGGTGTGGGAGCCGTAGCCATGGGGCTAAGCTTAGGCACGTCTCTACCACCGCTGCTGGTGCAAACGCTGATGGCGATCGCTGGCATGGTGGCGGGCGGTGTGTGGATTGGCATCGTCGGGGCGTTGCGCCACTACCGAGCGGTGAATGAAACCATCAGCAGCCTGTTGATGAACTATATTGCCATTGCCCTGCTGAACCATCTAGTGGGCGGCCCCATGCGGGATCCCAGCTCCCTCAACAAGCCCTCTACCTTTCCCCTCGCTGCTGCTAACATGCTGGGCAATTTACCTGGCACTCGGATTCACTATGGGCTGATTTTCGGTCTAGTGGCCTGTGGGGTGGCCTACGTCCTGATCCAGCGCACCACCTTCGGGTTTGCGGCCCGTACCGCCGGGGGCAACGTGCGCGCCGCCCGGATTGCGGGACTGCCTGTCGGACGCCTAGCGGTCACCATCTGCTTCCTGGCTGGGGCCTGTGCTGGTCTGGCGGGCATGGTGGAAGTGGCGGCAGTGCATGGGGTGGCCAACGAGTCCCTCAATGCTGGTTATGGCTACGGCGGCATCTTGGTGGCCTTTGTAGCCCGCCATAATCCCCTGGCGGCGGCTTTAATTGCGGTGCTGGTCGGCGGTATTGTCGGCAGTGGTGGCATCCTGCAGCGCACCCACAGCTTGCCAGATGCCACGGTGCTGATCTTTCAGGGGATCATGTTCCTGACCATTTTGTACAGCGATTCGCTCTATGGCAAGCTGGCTTTTTTCCGAGAGCAGCCAGTAGATATACCGCCGGATCCAACACCTGCGGCGGTGGAAACCACGGTTTAAAGCGGTGGTTGAGAGCGGTTTAGATAGATTCTAATCAAATGAGGTAGGACTTGTGGCATCAGAAGCATTGGGATGGCTAGGGGTGCCCTTAGCGATCGCCGCTGGCACCATGCGGGGCGGAACACCGTTCCTGTTTGTTAGTTTGGGGGAATGTTTAACGGAGAAAAGCGGCAAGATTAACCTAGGCCTAGAAGGCACGCTGTTAACCGGAGCCATGAGCGCCTATGCCGTCTCCTATCTAACGCGGGACAGTTTAGGGCCGATGCTGGCTCCTTTTGCCGGGGTGTTGGTGGCAGGGTTGGCAGGCATGGTGTTGGGCTTTATCCACGGCTGGCTTTGTCAGCAACCTCGGGTCAACGACGTGGCGGTGGGCATCGCCATGATTATTTTTGGTAGCGGCGTCGCCTTTTTCTTTGGCAAGCCGTTTATTCAGCCCAGTGCTCCCCTCCTGCCAACCATTGATCTGCTGGCCTGGACGGATCTACCGGAACAGTTTCAGTCGGCGGTGAAGATCAGTCCGCTCTTTGTATTGGGGGTGGCGATCGCCCCCTTAATGACCTGGTTCTTCCGCTCGACCCGCTGGGGCCTCTTTATCCGAGCCGTGGGCGACAGTCCCGATGCGGCGTTGGCCATGGGGGTCTCGATCTTCAAGGTGCGGATGCTCAGCATTGTGGCCGGCAGTTTCCTGGCGGGCATTGGCGGTGCGTCTCTCTCGCTGTACTACCCCGGTGTATGGACAGAGCTGGTGTCGAGCGGTCAGGGGCTCATGGCTGTAGCCCTGGTGATTTTTGCCCGTTGGCAGCCCATGCAGTGTCTCTGGGCCTCGCTGCTGTTTGGCGGTGCCCAGGCCCTTGGCCCGGCTCTGCAATCCGTCGGCATCACCCAAGGCTATTACCTGTTTAACGCTGCCCCCTACGTCTTGACCTTGGTGATTATGGTGATCACCTGTTCCCCCACCCGCACCATGACCGGCGTTCCGGGAGCCCTAGGGAGCGATCGCTAGGGAGAACAATCGGCCGGGTCACGTAGCGCCCGACCTGAAGCACCACAGATGGTTCACGTGATGCTCCCTAGGGTGTGATCCATGGATTCAGTAACGTATAGTCAGTACAGTTTGCAGTCAAGGAGATCTAAC
The DNA here is from genome assembly GCA_007694125.1 of Leptolyngbya sp. DLM2.Bin15. GTDB lineage: Bacteria > Cyanobacteriota > Cyanobacteriia > RECH01 > RECH01 > RECH01. The sequence goes on along the minus strand of RECH01000240.1, from coordinate 15,463 downwards.
CATGAGCGGATTAGGCGGTCTCAATAAATCGCCCAACGGTGTTGTGATGGGCATGGTGCAATTACAGTTGCCCACGGTGGTGACGCCGGCGGATCTGGCGGCCCAAACCCAGCGAATTTGCGACATGGTGGCGAAGGCCCGACGCAACATGCCCACCATGGATCTTGTGGTCTTTCCTGAATATGCCCTGCATGGGCTATCCATGGATACCAATCCAGAGATCATGTGTCGGCTCGATGGGCCAGAAGTAGCGGCCTTTCAGCAAGCCTGCATCACCCATCAGATCTGGGGCTGTTTTTCGATCATGGAATACAACCCCCACGGCAACCCCTACAACAGTGGCTTAATTATTGACGACCAAGGGCAGATTAAGCTCTACTACCGCAAGCTGCATCCCTGGGTGCCCGTGGAACCGTGGGAGCCTGGAAATATTGGCATTCCTGTCTGCGAAGGCCCCAACGGCAGCACCCTAGCGTTGATTATCTGCCATGACGGGATGTTCCCTGAAATGGCCCGGGAATGTGCGTATAAAGGTGCCGAGATTATGATTCGCACAGCGGGTTATACGGCTCCCATTCGCCACAGTTGGCAGATTACCAACCAGACCAATGCTTTCTGTAACCTCATGTATACCGCATCGGTCTGTATGTGCGGCACCGACGGCACCTTCGACTCTATGGGCGAAGGCATGATGGTCAACTATGACGGTACACCGTTGGTGATGGGTAGCCACCGCCCGGATGAAATCATCACGGCGGAATTTCGCCCGGACTTAGTTCGAGAGGCGCGGCGACATTGGAGCGTGGAAAATAATATCTACCAGTTTGGCCATCGGGGCTATGTGGCGGTGAAGGGCGGAGCCCAAGACTGTCCCTATACCTACATGAAGGATTTGGTAGACGGCTCCTATCGTCTGCCCTGGGAGGATGAGGTGGTGCATACCGACGGCACCTCCTGCGGCTTTGAGGCACCCACCCGCCTCTATCGGGGTGAAGAACTGCCATCTGAAACGGCGACTGCTTAGGGAGCATTAACCATGGGTACATTTGTAACGGCTGATCCCTATGCTTATCCCTACAATGGCGATCTGCGTCCTGAAAACACGGCGCTGATTATCATTGATATGCAGACCGACTTCTGCGGAGAAGGTGGTTATGTGGATAAGATGGGCTATGACTTGTCTTTGACCCGTGCGCCGATTGAACCGATTAAACGGCTCTTGTCGGTGATGCGGGAAAAAGGATTTCATATTATCCATACCCGCGAAGGGCATCGTCCTGACCTATCTGACCTGCCGGCCAATAAACGCTGGCGATCGCAGCAGATTGGTGCGGGCATTGGCGATCCGGGGCCCTGCGGCAAAATTTTGGTGCGGGGAGAGCCGGGCTGGGATATCATTCCTGACCTAGCGCCCCTGCCGGGAGAGGTGGTGATTGATAAACCTGGCAAGGGCTCTTTCTATGCCACGGATCTAGACCTCATCCTATCCCGCCAAGGCGTCCAAAATATCATTCTCACAGGCATCACCACCGATGTCTGTGTCCACACCACCATGCGCGATGCCAACGATCGCGGCTACGAATGCTTGATGCTCTCCGACTGCACCGGCGCAACGGATTATGGTAATCATTTGGCTGCCCTAAAGATGATTACCATGCAAGGGGGCGTGTTTGGTGCCGTAGCCGAATCGGCGGCCCTGATTGATGCGATTCATTCACTCTAGAGAGATTGCCATGACCACCGCCTCTGTCTCTGCCTCGGATGTGATTAGCCCACCTGATCTAGAAGTGGTCAACATGACCAAGCAATTTGGTAGCTTGGTCGCCCTCGATCACGTCTCTATGCACCTGAAGCCTGGCACCTTCCACGCCCTGCTAGGCGAAAATGGGGCCGGGAAAAGTACCCTGGTCAAATGCATTATGGGGTTTTATCAACCCACGTCGGGGGATGTCTTGGTGGGTAAGCGATCGCGGGAGATTGCTAGTCCCAAAGATGCCCACCAGTACGGCATTGGCATGGTCTACCAGCACTTTACCTCGGTGCCCGCCATGACCGTGGCGGAAAATCTAGTGCTCTCCCGCTTTGATCCCTCGGTGATGATTCGCTGGCAAGAGGAACGCGATCGCCTCCAGGCTTTCATGGATCAGGCTCCCTTCCAAGTTGACTTGGAGGTGCCGGTGGCCCAGCTAGCGGCTGGACAAAAGCAAAAGCTGGAAATTCTCAAGCAGCTCTATCTCAACAGTCGCATTCTGATTCTGGATGAACCAACGTCCGTGCTGACCCCCGGTGAGGCAGATGAGGTGCTGGGCTTGCTGCGCCAAGAGGTGACCAATGGACGCCTCAGTGTGCTGATGATTTCCCACAAATTCCGGGAAGTGATGACCTTCACCGATGAGGTAACGGTGCTGCGCAAAGGTAAGTTTGCGGGGCATGGCCTGGTCAAGGATCTAACCATTGCCGATCTGTCGTCTATGATGCTAGGCGAGGCAAGGGAGCCCAAGATCGTGGATAAGGTGATCACCACCGCCGATCGCCCCGTCCTAGAATTCACGGACATTCACGCCAATAAAGACAACGGTCTCCCCGCTGTACGAGGCACGAGCCTCACCGTCTATTCTGGCGAAATTGTTGGGATTGCTGGCGTTTCGGGGAATGGGCAGCGGGAGTTAGTAGAAGTGTTGTCGGGGCAGCGATCGCCCACCACCGGTACGGTCGTCGTCAACGGCACACCCTATGGGGCAACTCGGTCGGAGATGTTTCACAACGGGGTCTTTTCCCTGCCGGAAGAACCCCTGCGCAATGCCTGTGTTCCTCACATGAGCGTGGCGGAAAACATGGCCCTGCGTACCTTCGATCGCCCTCCCCAATCCAAGGGGTCATTTCTGCGGCTAGGCTCGATTCGCCAGATGGCCAATCGCCTGATCCAGCAATTTTCGGTGAAAACCCCCACACCAGAAACGCCCATTAGTCATCTATCTGGCGGAAACGTGCAGCGGGCAGTCCTGGCCCGAGAGCTATCCTCGGATCAAATTAACTTACTGATTGCGGCGAATCCCTGTTTTGGTCTAGATTTCTCGGCCGTGGAATTTATCCATGGACAGATTGTCGCTGCTCGTAATCGCGGCGTAGCTGTCTTACTCGTGAGTGAAGACCTAGACGAACTGCTGTCCCTAGCCGATCGCATTGTCGTGATGAGTGATGGTGAATTTGTCTACGAAAGTGCGATCGCCGACGCCGACCTGAGCACCATTGGTCAACGGATGGCCGGTCATTAACGCCATGAGCCCAACTATGCCCACTCCCCTTGTCTTAACCGATCTATTCCGCCTAGCAGAAACGAGCGATCGCCTTCCCTGGCAACCCTTTCGGCTTGGCGTAGAGATCTATCCGCTCTACAGCGATCCAGAGAGCAGTGCTTCGGCAGCGTTATTGCGCTATGCTCCTGGTGCAACTGTACCTGAGCATATCCACACCGGCTTTGAGCATATTATGGTTTTGTCTGGCTCCCAGAGCGATCGCCACGGCACCTATCCAGCCGGAACCCTCGTCATCAACTCTCCTGACACGCAGCACAGCGTGGCCAGTGAGGAAGGATGTATTGTACTGGTCATCTGGCAACGCCCGGTACAGATCTTGGCAGATCAGCCATAAATGCCCTAGCGTTACAGGTTCTCAATGTAAACTAGGATGATCATATCAAGTCCTGTGCAATGGCTATGGCTGAGATATCCTGCATTTGATCCCCCGCTTCGTAGGGTGCCAGCACTCCCGCGTTGACACCTGTCTTGGTCGCTCCTGCGACTCTTTTCGTATGACTCTTAAGGTCTGGGCGCAGGAGCAACCCTGGGAGTATTCCCACGCTCAGCGTAGGAACGATATGTGGGCGTAACTGTTGGCAGGCATTTCGACTTCGCTCAATGCTCAAATCTTTATATATGGACGTGACTGTTGGCAGGCATTTCGGCTTCGCTCAATGCTCAAATCTTTATGAGAAGAGGGTTGAGCGAAGTCGAAACCCGGCAACTTAGCTTCGTTGAATTGAGTTACTTATAGGCAGAACAATAAAGGCAGGGACTGAAGACCATAACGCTTGTCCCCGCCATATCGTTGATTCAACCTAGTGACCTAATCCTACTGGGCTAACTGCTGGTTAATTTTCTCTTGCAAGGCAGGATCCTGCTGAACAAGAGCGAGGATCTGATTGAACTCTTCAGGCGTTAATCCTTCAGCTTGGATGGCTAGCTGAATATCTTCTTGAGCACTGGCCTCGATGGCAGAAATTTGCTCGGCGGCGGCAGCCAGTTGTTCAGCTTGTTCTGGGGACACGGATGATGATGGTTCTGGAGATTGCTGAGCTTGGGCAATCATTTGGAATTCTTCCACCGTTAACCCTTCGGCTTCGAGGGCTGCGATCATCTCTTGCTGTGCTTGGGATTGCACTTGCTGGATCGATTGATACGCACTGACAAAGCTATCAATCTGGCTATCCGATACTTCAGGGCTGGCAGGCGCTGCTTGGGGGGGCTGACTAGGTAACGTCTCCTGTGCAAAAGCAGTGCCCGCACCAGGTGCGCCAATTAGCACCATCGAAATCAAAGCGCTCTTCACCAATTTGGAAGTCAGCATAGATTTCATCTCTCATATATCAACAAAGGCGTAGCACAGCCTAGCTGCGTTACAAGGCGTCATGATTGCATGAGCCTCTTGCCTAGCGACAACCCTAGAGGATGGTTATCACGCTGGTGTGACATTGATGTGACATCTACTTCACAGAGCCAGACGATTTATATGCCCAGAGCTAGAGCTGTCATCCTTTTGATGAGGACTAGTTTGCCTGGAATTCTCTCTGTCACTCTCCTAGATTCAGGTTATGAACGAGTCATCGATCGCTGGTTTTGAATCTGGGATGGCGATCGCCCTTGATGCGCTACCCCCATAGTCCTAAACCAAGAGACCCAAACTCGTATGCCTATCTTCCATGTATGCGCTATACATTCATGGGAGATTTCTGCTGTTGTTTTGACCAGCGGGCTAGCCCAAGTCTGATGAGTTGAGACCCTCGGGGGATCATCGGCAGCCATGACAACGAAGGGCGATCGCTCTCCTAGCACTCTCACCCTTCCAGGCTGCCTTATACCTATGCCGGCATGGCTATTTGTGGCGAATAAATTCGTACGCGCCAACATATTGCTCGCCAGGAATTGTCCAAGAGTAGTCGTAGTTCATCCCTTGGACTTGGAGTTGCTCGAACAGCTCCGGAGCGTTATACCACAAATCAAAGGAGCGTCCTAGGGCTGATTCTAGGGCATAGTTGTCGCTTTCATAAAACACAAAGCCGTTGCGCTCCTCGGGACGATGGGCTTCGTCATAGTCATAGTCAAAGACGGTGTTGATCAAGCCGCCCACACCGCGCACCACCGGCACGGTGCCGTAGCGCAGACCAATCATCTGGGTGAGACCACAGGGTTCATAGTTACTGGGCACGACAATAATATCAGCACCAGCGTAGATTAAATGGGCGAGTTCTTCGTTAAAGCTCAGCTCCAGATGACAGTTGGGATTGCTATCAAGGTGCGTTTTTTCGTGGGAGAACCAGGCGTTGATGCTGGGTTCTGTGGCGGTGCCCAGCAGGACAAACTGAGCGCTACGGGCTAGGGAATAGTAGAGAGCATGGTGAACGAGGTGGACACCTTTTTGACCATCCAGCCGGCCAATGAAGGCCACAAGGGGGCGATCGCTGGCGGCTAGTCCTAGGCGTTCTTGCAGCGCTTTCTTATTCTTAGCTTTACCACTGGTATCATCGGCGCTGTAGGGTGCAGCTAGATATTTATCGTCTTCTGGATTCCAGACGCCGTAGTCTAGTCCGTTGAGGATGCCGCCAAATTTATGGTGGTGAACTTCTAGGGTCTGCCCTAAACCGTAGCCAAACAGTCCGTAGCGAGCTTCCCAGGCATGGTGGGGAGATACGGTATTGACGTAGTTAGAATAAACAATGCCGCCCTTCATGAAGTTAATCGCGAAGGGATTGAAGTTATCCTGGAGGCGATCGTAGTCAAAGTAGTAGGGCTCGTTGTTCAGCCCCGTTGCCCAGAGGATATCGGCACCGGCAATGCCTTGGTGCTTAAAGTTATGGATGGTATAGCAAATCCGCTGGTTGGCCATGCCGTGCCACTGATACATTTCGTAGAGCATGACTGGAATTAAGCCGGTTTGCCAGTCATGACAGTGGATGATGTCGGGGCGCTTGTTGCTCTGGAGCAAAAATTCTAGGGCTGCCTTGCTAAAAAAGGCAAAGCGCATGTGATCATCCAGGGCACCGTAGTATTGACCCCGGTTGAAAAAGTTGTCGCCTGAGTGGGGCTGAATGAAGAAGCATAGCCGTCCATGCACCCAGCCGCAGAAGACGGAGCAATGCACTGAGCCACCATTCCAGGGCACCCACAGGTCGCGGTAGGCATCATGCAGCCCCCAGATATGGTCGTAGCGCATACAGTCGTACATGGGCAAGATGAGTTCGACGGTATGCCCCTGCAGTTCGAGTTCGCGACTCAGTCCATACACGACGTCGCCTAACCCTCCTGCTTTAATCACAGGTGCACATTCCGACGCTATCTGCACTATGTACATAGATTCCTCTCTTAACAAAAGTTAAATTTCTATGCTCCTATTCAATCATGGGTCAGCATGGATTGTGTAGGAATTTGGATGGACTAGGGCGATCGCTGGGGAATACCCCTGAACCAATCGCCTCATTCTATGATGGAATGGAGACGATTTGCTGAAGATCTTGTTCAGGGTATAGGGGTTTGCGTTTGGGTATGTCCATCGAGTCTAAAACTGACTACGCCGATAATTGGGTTGATCGAGCTTTTATCTGGCTGTTCTCGCGCAAAATGGCGAGTGCGGTGGGTCAGGGTACCTCAGTGCCTGGTTATGAAGGGTTTGTAGAACTCTCGCGGCAGATTATGCGCGGTCGTAATGCTGATCAGCAGCAGCAGGTGGTGGCGATCGTGCTCAAGTCTTTGGTGCCGGGGCCGGTGCTCTACATGATTCGTACGGTATTTTCGCCGACGCGGCTGGTGTGCGAACTCAATGCTTGGTTTGCGGCCCGCTTGTTTGAATGGTTGGTGGGCCCCTGTGAGGTGCGGGAGGTGGATATCCCGGATGCCCAAGGGCGATCGCACCTGCAGCGTAGCGGTGTGCATATCAAAAAATGTCGCTATTTAGAAAGCAGTGGCTGTGTGGGCATGTGCGTCAACATGTGTAAACTACCAACCCAAACCTTTTTTACGCAAGACTTTGGCATTCCCCTGACCATGACACCCAACTTTGAAGACCTGAGCTGTGAGATGGTGTTTGGGCAAACGCCCCCCTCGTTAGATGTGGATCCGGTGTATCAAGAGGCTTGTTTGGTTACAGAATGCTCCATGGCCGCTCCCCAGGCCAGCACCTGTCCTAAGTTGCTGAATTAACTCGCCCCCCTACATCCATTGGGGATCCCTAGGCAGAGGGCTGCGTGCCTACTAAGCGCATCGATTCTTCCACTAGGGCAACGATGGTCTCAAAGGCAAAGTTATCAACCTGCTGCAGTAAGTCTTGCTGGAGGGCGGTATTGGGAATCTGGCCAATCAATGTCCTCAGGGTTTTATCGTCACAGCGCAGGGCCGTATCAACGGAGGTTTGCATCCAACTGGTGGGCATAACCGTCAGTTGATCGGGTGTGGCGATCAGGGATGGGCTATCGACCGCAGCGATCGCCCCGGGCCAGTCTTGGGAGCAGGTCACCAGATCATAGGTAACTTCCAGCAATCGCAGTAGGTCGGTATCCTTCAGGGGCGGCACCAGCACCACGTCATACTGGGCAGCGATCGCTTGCTGTTCTTCATCGCTGAGGGGCGTTGAGACAAGGGCTGCGATCTTAGGCGTCGGTTGTCCTAAGCATTCGGGCTGAATGGGGAGGCGGTTGCCATCCTGGGGTGACGTCAGATGCACCAAGATCAAATGATGGGGACAGAGTTGATCATTGGCGATCGCCATCTGCCAATTGTCCGCTTCATGTACCGCAAACCCAACGGCAATCAAGACTCGCGCTAAGGACTGCCGATGCTCGATCTGATCGTCGATTAACAGTACGCGACAGGTGGTCATCGAAAGCACCTCCCGCAGTTTTTGCGAGGCGCTCGATACCAGCAGCGGATCCTGGGACGATGTACTGGCGATTTGTACCGGCAGGGTGATGGTGAAGGTGCTGCCCTGCCCCACCGTGCTTTCCAGCCCGATGTAGCCGCCCATCAGGTGCAAAAATTCTTGGATAATCGATAGGCCTAAGCCCGTACCTCGAATGGACTTATCTGTATATTGCGACTGCACAAAGGGCTGGAAGATGGTGTCTTGCTCCGTGGGATCAATGCCGACGCCGGTGTCCATCACTTCCAAGTACAAATTACCCTCAAACTCAGAATGAACGGCAGCTTGGTAGGACACTCGCAGGGCCACCATACCCTGTTTGGTAAACTTCAAGGCATTGCTCAGCAGGTTGATTAAAATTTGGCGCAGCTTCTTACCATCGGTCATCACCACCGAGGGCACCCCGAGGGCAACTTCGATGTAAAACTCTAGGCCCTTATTGGCGGCCTGAGCTTGAAACATCTGATTGAGGATGGTCATTAAGTCCGTGAGGTTGACGGATCGATGTTCGATTTTCACATGACCAGCTTCTAATCGAGAAAAGTCCAACACATCGTTGATCAAGCTGAGCAGATGTTGACCGCTGGCAAAAATGGTTTGTAGGGTGCTGTGATAGGTTTGCTCAATGGTTTGATCCCGCTGCATGATCTGCACATAGCCCAGAATGATGTTGAGCGGTGTGCGCAACTCGTGGGTCATGTGGGATAGGAACTTGCTCTTCACCTGGTTCGCCGATTCTGCTGCGGCTTTGGCCTGTTCCAGCGCTTCGTTTTGTACCTGCAGTTCTTGCTGCTGCTGCCGCTCTTGCTTGAGCAGGTTAGCATGGGCGATCGCCACCCCCATCTGAGCCGCGACGGTTTCCAGCAATTCAATATCTGTGGCTGTCCAATACCGATAGCGATCGCATTGGTGAAGAGCGATCGCGCCGTTGGGGCAATCTTGATAGGACGTGCGCACCATCAGCATCGAACGAATCCCTAGCTGACGGCAGAGGGGTGCCTGCTCCCGCAGCAGCGGCTCGGTATAAACATTCGGGGAAGCGATCGCCTGATCCATCAGCATCACATGGCAAGCATGGGGGTTGTTGTCGATGGGGATCTCAATCCCTGCCATCGGCTCACAGCTCATGTCACAATATTCTGCGGTATAGACCAGTCGAGCCGGATGGGTATCATACTGCAGCATCAAACAGCGACTGGCATCAAAGGTGCGCCCTAGGAGGTCAGCCGCTGTTTGAAACATCACCTCGGGATCTAGACTATGGCGAATGGCGTCGGTGATCTGGCTAGCTAGAATCGCCTGGTTCATTTGCTGCTGTAGCGCAAATTCTAGATGTCGGCGGCTGGAAATATCAACACAGACACCAATAATGCCCTGCACATAGCCCTCTGGACTATAAAAGGGGCGCAAGGTCGTTTGATACCAATGCTCAGAACCATCGTGATGGGTAATCAACTCATGGGGGATTTGGAACGGGCGCTCGGTGCGCATCACCCGACGATTCATGTCGAGCACCTGCTCAAACTTCACGGGATTGTAGAGACGCACTTCGGTCTCCAGCTTGCCGATCAAGTCTTCCACAGGCACGCCACAGACCTCTGCCACAGCTCGGTTGGCTGCCAAAAACCGTCCATCGGCATTCTTGACAAACACGAGGCAATCTAGAGAATCAATAATCTGGTTAAGAAATTCTTTCTGCTGCTCTAGAGCCTGGTTAGCTTGGGTTTGCAGGGTAATGTCCCGCACCATCACCAGCACTTCATCTGCATTAATCGGAATGATCTGAACATCTTCATGGCGCAGATCTCCCTCCACGAGAATGTCATGGCTATAGTGCTGGGAAACTCCAGTTTGCAACGCTTGCTGCACGTACTGCATGCGCTGCTCAGCTAAGTGCTTCGGCATACTAGCAAACAGGGAGGAGCCGGGATAGACTTGGTCGGACTGGTGCAGGTGGACATCTCCCCCTTCTTTAATCGTGATGTAGGTGCCATCAGCCCGGAGGGTGAGCAGCAAGTCGGGAATGGCCTCAATCAAGACTCGATGGGTGGCTTCTAGCGTCTGTAGGGCGGCTTCAGCGGCTTTGCGATCGCTGATATCAAGAAATACGGTATCCCAAATCACACTCCCGTCGGCTTGTTGACTGGGGCGGCCGATGCCTTCCACCCACTTTTGCTGTCCAGAGGCTGTGGTGATGCGCCATTCGTGCCGCCAGGTCTTTAAGCTGCGGGCCGAGGCATAGATGGAGGCCTGCATGGCTGCAAGATCGTCGGGATGAACCTGTTGCCAAAGCAGATCAATATCTTGTTGGACTTGAACGACATCTAGCTCCCACAACTCTCGGCAGTTGGGATTGGCGTAGAGAATCTGATCGGTGCCATCGGGGCGCAGCAGGTAGCGGATGACGGTGCCTGGTAGGTTGGAGGCGATCGCTTCAAATTGTTCGGTGACCTGTTTGAGAGCGATTTGATCCTGCTGTTGCTTCTCTTCTAGGTGTTTGCGATCGCTGACATCCAGTAAGATGCCGCACCAAGTGGTCGTTCCATCGGCTTGGCGAGTAGGCTTGGAACGCGCCTGAATCCATTTCACTGAGCCATCCCTAGCCTGGATGCGAAACTCTTGATGGATGGGCGAGAGGCTTTGCCAAGATTCCTCTAAAACGAGCTTTAGCACCTCTGCGTCATCAGGGAGGATGAGGGCCCAGAGGCGACTGACATCAGCCAGCATGACATCTGCAGAATAGCCAAAGAGGGACTGAACACCCTCGCTAATAAAATTAAGCTTATGCTGATGATCCCGCAATAGATGGTACTGAAAGACCACCCCTGGCAGGGTGTCGGTGATCATGCGCAGGGGATGATCGATGCAGTGATTGCCGGGGATCGCTACGCTCAACTGGGCCGCTGATGCTGCCACAACCGGCAGTTGTAGGGCATTACGTAGGGTGACCTCTAGGAGATCAGCATCGATGCGATTGTAAATGAGATAGCTGTGAGCACCTTGGTGGAGTGCAGCGGTGAGGTGGTCGTAGTGCTGCAAATGCCCAAGGGCAATGATGGGGAGATCGGGAGCGATCGCCTTGAGGGCGTTGAGCTGAAAGGGTTTAGATGGATGGGGTGATACTCCCAGCAGCAGGAGATCATAGGAGCGGGATCGCAGATGATGAGCCGCTGTTTTCTGGGTGCCCACGGCGTCGATGGTGAGCGGCAGCAGCGATTGTTGGAGCCACTGAACCATGGAGGAGCGGTTGAGGCGATCGCCTTCGACAACTAAAACCTGGTAAGAATCTTGCATACAGTACTACGGGAGGGAACAAGTAACTTTGTCTTGCTTGAAACACCTAGATCGTCACGCTCAATGTATAAAATGCTACGATTTATCTAGGCAGTAACGTTGCAGCCCTCTCTTAGGAGACTACAGGTTGATGACCCCTATCCAAGTTGGCGCTTACCATAAAGCCGCCGAATGTTTTTGTCTACTGGTGTCTAGGATGTAGGCTACATCAAAAGGAGTATGGGATTCTCCGTAAAACCCTGACGTTAACGATCGGATTAGCCTAGAGAGGCTAGGTATGGACTATCTATATAATGGAGCGTCCAGTAGAAACCCCACGGTCAGCTTTAATCAGACTAACCTAACTGTTTCCAGTTTGAACCAGTGTGCGACGGTACGAACGCTATCTTAATACCAATTTAATACAAAGTTTATTTGAAGTTACAGGAAACAAAGCCGTGGAAAATTAAAAATCTCTCAAAAGAATTAAGTTTTGGTTCCTGTGCTAAGCATAGGTCAATAGTCCCTATTTTGTCTATAAAGCTTTGATGTGTAAGCGTTTCACCCAAAACCATAGCGGCTGACCATGGGGTGGGATGAGGTGCTCGATGCAGCCAAATGAGTGTCGCAGTTCATCGATAATGTTATCTGCAATACATAACCAGGGTTTTGTAAAATACCGATAATGTTATTTACGCTACAATTTACGCATATCCTAGGATGAGCCAGGTTGCTGTTGATACTGCATCCCTTCGATGGCAGGTTGGGTTGCTTTTAGCAGAATCTTTTAAGATGTTTTATGATTAGTATGGAGTAGCGCTTCTACCTTGCTAGAGATCGGTGGGATCGCGTCGGTGCGGATCTCAACCGTTCTTATGGGAGTCGTCGGAGGCGATCGAGCCGGAGTTGATGAGTTGTACTGAAGAGCCGTAAGAAAGCCAGCAATATGCCTCCAATACTGGCCAAGGCCGTGGCCGCTGCGATCGCAAACAAAATGATGATTTGATATCGGACAGCATCCGTTGGTCTGGCCCCCGCTAAAATTTGGCCGGTCATCATCCCAGGCAGGCTGACGATCCCCATAACCATCATTGAATTAATCGTGGGAATCATACCTGTCCGGAGCGCCATACGAATGCTGTCATGGGCCGCTTCCCACCGGGTTGCACCTAGGGTCAACATGGCTTCAATCCGATCGCGCCCAGTGGTTAGATCGTCCATAAAGCGATCGATCGCCAAGGTAATTCCAGTGAGAGCATTGCCTAGAACCATTCCTAGCAAAGGAATAAGATACTGGGGGTCGTACCAAGGATTCACTTGAATGATGCCGGTGATGGTGATGCCAGTGATCAAGGCTGTGGATGCCAGAATAGATAAAATGCTGTTGAAATAAATTCCGTCGAACCGGCGGCGGGTACGCTGCACGGACGATACCCCTGCCATGATCGTCATGATTAATCCTACTAGCAAGATTAGAGGAGGTTGCTCTAGGGTAAAGACCCACTCTAGAACGTAACCAATGAGCAAAAGCTGAACAACTGAGCGAATGCCAGCCATCCAAAGTTGTTTGCCTAGGCCAAGCTGTAATACAACAGAAATAATAATGTTGATCAAAAGCAAGCTAGCAGCTAAAACAAGCTGAACATCACCAATAACTAGATACGTTTTATCCATGATTATAACGACTGAAGATTAAACTGTCGCTGTGTGACGCGGTGTATTTGTTCTAATGTATGACTTGTCCAGACTGTGGCGCGGTTGGGGTCAGCCTTTTGCCAATATTGCACAAGAGTTTCTAAGGCATAAACCGTTTCTAGATCTAGTGATGCGGTGGGTTCATCTAACAGGAGAACCTGGGGAGAAAGTTGTAACGCCCGAATAAAGGCAACAATTTGCGCCTCTCCCCCTGATAAAGCAGAACTTGGGCGTGTGAGGAAACTGTTGTCTCGCCCTAGGGCAGCAAGATAGGCGAGAATCTGATCTCGGTCGAAGGATTGGTGACGATGAATGTTAAATCGATAGACCTGTCGAAGATTATCCTCTACGCTTCCTTCTATCAAGGCTGGCCGCTGATGTAAATAAATAACTTGGCTGCGATAGTAGGGTTCTGCATAGCTAGAAAGAACCTTGCCTTGAAACCAGAGTTGCCCTTCTTGAATAGGATCAAGGTTAGCAAGCGATCGCAGCAATAGGCTTTTGCCCGATCCAGATGCTCCAGTAATGGCCAGATTTTCGCCCGGATATAGGTCAAACTGCAGGTTTTTCCAAATCCATCGATTTTGAATCTGTCGTCCTAAAGCTTGTACAGCAAGCAGAGGAGTGATACCCGATTGTTGCGAGAGATAGTTGCTGGGCATGAACTGTGAGAGCAGGAATATAGACAGTCTTACAGCATTTCAATGATGTGATAGGCTAAGATAAGAGTGCTTTGATAAGCGATCGCTACCTTGATCCAGACGATTTCATGACCTGGTCAGCAAACTCCTTCTTGAAAGCCTTGGCAATGAGATATCTAATAGCTGCCTCATTGGCTCGATAGCGCCGTTCAATTTCTTCTCTAGGCATAATGGTATCAGTCAGAGTTGGCTGTGCTCCCACCATAATACCCACGAGAATTGCACCACTAGCTTTAATAGAAGGTAAGGCGAGCCCCACAAATGCCTGCCCCTCATCATTGATGCAGCGAAATTGGCAGACAATGCCATAGTTGATAATGCCTAGCCCCTTCAGACCAGCTAATTCATCAGGAGAAAGCAGGTTGCTAGAGTCTTGGAACTCTCCCAATTCTAGACGGATTCCGCGAAGTGTGCCTTGGGTTTGTGCTTTAGATGTCCCAAAGCCCTGTGCTGATTTACGTGCCATAAATATTAAGCTAATGATTGGGTGTTCAAGCTAATGTAGGTTTAACGATAGGTTACCTAATTATTTTACTGATATAGGTTAGGTAAGTGGGAATTAGCAGAGAGGATGGGTTGGGCAAGGGAGTAGATACGGGTTGTTGGGACGTGAGAGGCATGTTTGAGCCGAGCCAAGCGTTGTAAGGTGTATGTGTACCATGGTATCAAACATGGGTGGAGGGTGATGGAAACGCGACAGGTAGCAGAAGATATACGTGTAGAGGGCATCGTTCAAGGTGTAGGATTCCGTCCAACGGTGTATCGCCTAGCCGAGCAGTATGAGCTACGAGGTTGGGTCTTAAACGATGGAGCTGGTGTATGGATCCGCATAGCGGGAGCCCCCGAGCAGATCGCCACCTTTGTCGAAGAGTTAAAAGGATCGCCCCCACCGTTAGCGCGGATTACTCGGATCACCCGTACCGCCCTTCCCCTCACCGCCGTCCCCGAACGATCGTTTAGCATCGCAGCCAGCCAAACAGGCATTGTGCAGACCAAGATATCCCCCGATGCCGCCACCTGTGCATCGTGCCAAAGGGATCTACAAGATCCCGATAGCCGCTTTTTCCGCTACCCCTTCACCAACTGCACCCACTGCGGCCCGCGGCTCAGCATCATCCGTGCCATTCCCTACGATCGCCACCAGACCAGCATGGCTGCCTTTCCGATGTGTGTAGCCTGCGAGCGAGACTATCAAGCGATCGCCAACCGGCGCTTCCATGCCCAACCGATCGCCTGTCCCACCTGCGGCCCCCAGGTATGGCTAGAGGAGAGCGACGGCCAGATCCTAGCAAAAGGAGAAGCAGCGATCGCCCGCACCGTCCTCCTCCTGCGCCAAGGTGAGATCATTGCGATTAAAGGACTAGGCGGCATCCACCTAGCCTGCGACGCTAGCCAAGAAACCGCCGTCGCCGCCCTGCGCCATCGTAAACACCGCCCCGCCAAACCCTTTGCCCTGATGGTACGGGATCTCGCCCAACTGCGCGACTACTGTCACGTCAACGAGATAGAGCAACAGCTCCTAGCCAGCCCCGCCGCCCCCATCGTCCTCCTGACCCGCCGCCCCGATCGCCCCCATCACGCGCTTCAGGCACTTGCTCATCCCATCA
>RECH01000161.1 GCA_007694125.1 Leptolyngbya sp. DLM2.Bin15 | reverse complement strand
GATCTCGATTAATGACTACCACCCTCAAAGCTTTCTTGTATGTTTCAATACCTCCAGGAACTTGATCACTATGAGTCGCTAAAATGGAGGCATCATACTTGTAAATTATTTTGTCGGACATACTCTCTTTCATCCAAAGCAAGCAATCTCTGATGTCCTCCTTAAATACATCAAGGTAGTCTGGTTCATGGGAAGCTCCAACTACTATCAACACCTCTTCAATTATAGCTTGCAATAGACGCTCAAAGTTATTTTCATCAGAAAGCCATGCACTCATTGCATCTGTCCGCCCAACAAATTTATCAACATTCTCAAAGGAGACTTGTAACGACTTTATCTGGAAATCAAAGTCTTTTTGAGCTTCTTCTGGAAGATAAACTTTGCTGATTATACTTCTAATTCGCTGAGTTGCAGCCAATATCGTTTCTAAGTATTTATCTTTAGCCTCAGAAACAAGTTGATCATGTTCAATTTGAAGATCCCGCTCTGCTTGACGAATGCCATCTTCTATCTCTTTGTTGATCATAAACAAGATTGAACATGTAACCAGCACAGGCCCACCAAGTCCAAATAAATATCGTGCAAGGGGTATTGAAAATTTCTCGTGTGTTGTTGTTTGAGATTCTTGCGGTGAGTTGTCTAGCAACGGTATATAGTGTCCTAGGCCTAGCAGCAAAAAAGAGCAAACTAGAACAAAGGCAGACGTCCTGAACTTTAAAAACTGTAGTGCATTCATGATTATGTCCTGAAAAACAATGTTGCAATGATCAACCTGTACTTTTTATAAAGTCAATAATAACTTTCAAAAGTAGTGGGTTTTTAAGATGAGCACCTTGGGTGTGTCGAATGATCTCGGCAGCCGTATTCTTATTAACATCAATAGCTTGAGCCAGTTTCCTGACACTTATACTTGGATCTTCATCAAGAAGAATTGCTATCGCCTTAAACCATTTAGATAGGGGAACACGTGTTCCATGGAACATAGTTCCAACTGTTACACTGTATGAATTGAAACAGGTATTACAGTGATATCTCCTCTCTTTTGTTATAGCTGTACTATTAATAGACTGGCAATAAGGACACTGGGGGGTGTCACCCCATAAAACTGCTTCCAGGAAGCTACGGCACTCATCTTCACTACGTTCCAATGCCGTAAAGTGCTCCCAAAGAAAATTTGATTTTTTTTAATCCCTCATGCAGCTCTTGAGCAACTCTGCTGAGGCAATTCGGGTGCCCTGTAGATGTGAAAATGTCAAGCAACCGAGTCGTCACCACATCTTAAAAATAGGCTTGGATATTGCATGTCACATCTCAAGTCATGCTATGGGTAGAGCATTATACTATTTGAGTTCTGAGAGTTTTGGGTATTAGCTCCTACCCACCAGAAGTTATTGCTGGTGTACCACCGTGATAGCAGAATGATGCAGCATACATATACATATAGTGCTCTGTCATCTTTTCATCCTGCCCATCGGAGTTTCTGAAGAAGTTGACATTTATAGTTTGCTTTCTGCAAATTAGGACGCAGCTTCCTTGAGAACAAATTCCATCACCTCTCATAACCTTAGAAAGTCCGTCAACACTTAATAGATATGGCTTTTCAGCCATGCCCAGCGCTTCTCAATGTGATTCAAGTCCGGGAGGTAGGTCGGCAGATACACCACATGATACTGAGCAGCCTCAATCAGTTCGGCAGTCTCTACCGGGTGAATCTCAAGCAGTTGGATATTGATCTATTATTCTGAGATATTTTGAGATTGGCTTGCTCAAGGAGCGTGCGGTGGATCGCATTCGAGCTGCGCGAAACCGTGCGTTACGGCTGCGCCTAACAGCACTCTACAAGAGCAGCCTGCAGCTCCATGCAACATTCATGCAACATTTTGCAGGATCCTACGACTGCTGAGCAAAGCCACAGTTGCCATCTTGATTGGAACATGGCTTTATGACAATAGCGACATCTTGATGCCAGAACCCAGGCGATCGCCCGTTTCTGAAATCCCCACATTGAAGCCCCGATTGCTTTTTCTTGCAAGGGCGATGGCTGAAACGATGCCAGGAGGCGGACTTGAACCGCCGACACGAGGATTTTCAGTCCTCTGCTCTACCGACTGAGCTATCCCGGCTTGTAGATTCGGACAGGTGTAAGCTGCACCGAAAATTGCGCTTGTTTTTTTAGCGCTTCATTAAGCTAGCAGACTGACTAGATCCTTGGCAAGCAATTTGACCAACTTTTTTTGAAACCTGAAGAATCTGACTGAAGGCGATCGCATTCTAGGTCACCGGGCACGGTTGCATATCCCTGCCCGGTGCTTGCAGACAGGCTAGTCCACAGGACGGAGCCTAGTCACCTTGAGTTGAAACGAACCCAAGCCCTGACCAGCATAGGGCCGCACCCGCAACACATAGGTTCCACTCTGAACAATCCGGGCAAAGAGGAGCGAATTGGTGGTGCCATCGGGGCCGTCATCATTTTCGCCAAAGGTTGATCCATCCGGCGCAATGAGCGTGATGATTGTGTCAAAGTCATCAGACATCAGGTCAATCACAATGTGATCGCCCGCTTCAAAGGTAATGGTGTAATCACGGGCAAACCCTCCAAACCCAGTAGGAATGTCGCTATCACTCAAGACATCTGTGAGGGCAGTGCCACTCTCAATCGGCACGGGGTTATAAATTTGACGCTGGGCTTGGGCGGGTTTCGCCATGCCGGTTAGCCCAAGGGCAATGAGCATGACAGGAACCCACGGTTGCAATACGGTTTTAGACATGGTGCTTAATCTTAAAATCTTGCTTCTCAGGACTCCGACTTCCCCAGCGCGATCGGCGGGTTCGCTAGGGGGTAAGCGGTTGAATGCCATAGACAGCTCTGACGTCCATCGCGGGTGGATGGGGTCAAGAGGTTGCTTGGGATAGGTCTGGGTTCCAGGGAGACAGGCTGGAGCCGCAATTAGACTGACTTTATGCCAACCCAATATCAATCGTGTTCATTATGCATCATTTTTGAAGGGTGCTCCGTGATGGGGGGCGATCGCAAATGTTGCACAGGGTTGGTGAAGCACAAAGTATAGAATTTCCATCACTTGAAGCAAGAAGCATGTAAGATTTCCTTGCATCCTTGCCATACTGAGTGCGCTGGCAAAAACTATTAGCTATAACTTAATGGTGATCAACCCTGGGACAGGTGTGAGGAAAACATGGTTCGTAATCTTATCTTGAACATCTTGCTAACATTGCCTGCAGCGAGCCTTCTTGGGTTCATAGCATGGCCCACCATCGCGATGGCATCCAGTTCTGAAGGGCTAGGCAGCGATCGCCCCGCTTCTTTGGCGTCCAATGACCTCCCTGCGATGGAGACGAGCAGGCCAGATAGGCTGATAGCTCAGCAGGCTCCACCTGCCCCCCAGGAGACGGTCACGCCCAGTGCAACGCCCACCCAGTTAATCCCAACCTCAGATCCAGCGATTAATTCGCACTATAACGGCTTTGTCGTCATTCCCGACAGCACCCCCGCTGAGCTGATCCCGGCAGACAGCCCGGCAGTCGCACCCAGCACCCCCGCAGCATTCCCCGCGCCGCAGCCTGCACCCCTTGCCCCTAGTCCCACCGCTAGCGATCGCCCCCCAGTACCGGAACGTCCTACGGCTACCGCTCCAGTTGTTCCTGTGGACGCAGGGGAAGGTTCGATGTCCCAGGTGACCTCTGTAACCCAGCTATCCGACGTAGCCCCCACCGATTGGGCCTACCAAGCTCTTGCCTCCTTAGTGGAGCGGTATGGCTGCATCGCAGGCTATCCAGATGGCACCTTCCGGGGCAATCAACCCATGTCTCGCTATGAATTTGCCGCAGGGCTTAATGCCTGTCTTGAGCGCATGAGTAGCCTTCTCGCAGGGGGCGTTGGTTCCACCGACCTGCTCACCCTAGAGCGCCTGCAGGAAGAATATGCCGCAGAATTAGCCACCTTGCGCGGGCGGGTAGATGCGTTGGAAGCACGAACCGCAGAACTAGAGGCGAATCAATTCTCCACCACCACCAAGCTGAATGGCAACGTCATCTTTGCGACGGCGGCTGTGCTGGATGAAGATTCCCGATTCAATAACCAAGCGACCTTTGGTTACCGAATGCGCATGAACTTTGATTCCAGCTTCACAGGCAGCGATCGCCTCCGTATTCGGCTCCAATCCCGGGATTTTCGCAACTTTGAAGGAGATACGATTGGCTTCTCCTTTGGTAGTGGTACATCGGGCGATAATAATATTGAACTAGACAGCCTGTTTTATGACTTTCCGGTCACGAGTCGGATTGATGCACGCATTGGAGCCAATGGTCTGGCGGTCGATGATCTAGTCTCTAGTACCATTAGCCCCCTCGATAGCTCCACCGATGGTAGCCTGTCTGCCTTTGGCTTTCCGCCTCAATACAGTGTGGCAGCGCCAGGCAATGCGGGAGCTGGGGTCATTGTCCAAGTCTCAGATAACCTCAGTCTAGATTTGGGCTACACGGCCAGAAATGCCTCCAACCCTGAGCCATCCAATGGACTTTTCAATGGTGACTTTGGCATGATTGCCCAGCTCACCTTCCTCTCCTCACGCTTTGATGGAGCGCTCACCTACGTGCGCGGTTATAGCACCTCTGGATTTGCCACGGCGGAACCCGAAACCGCCAATACCTACGGCGCTCAGATTAACTATCGCCTCAGCAATGCCATTGAAATCGGCGGTGGGGCAGCCTACATTGACAGCAGTACCCGCACCAGTGACCTCGATATCTGGAGCTATCAACTGACCCTAGCCTTTCCCGATCTATTCGGTAGCGGCAATCTAGGTGGCATCTTAGTTGGTGTACCGCCTCGCATTGCCGATGTGAGCGTCAATAATCAGCGCATCCCTGCCCTCATTGAAGATGCATCCTTGGTTGTAGAAGGGTTCTATCGATATCAGCTCAACAATAATGTGTCGATTACGCCTGGTCTCATCTGGGTTGCCGATCCCGGTAACAATAACTCGATCAGCGATAGCGTGATTGGCACCATTCGCACGGTGTTTAGCTTCTAAGCGATCGCCGATTGCTCCAAGACCTCGATACAATAGGAATACAGGTCGCACTGATCAACCTTGTCCTGCGACCTCATTCATCGAACCCACGATACCCACGCCTATGACTACTGCTGCACCCGCCAAGACCCAGTATGAAGCGGTGATTGGGCTAGAAACCCATTGCCAACTCAGCACCGCCACCAAAATTTTCTCCAATAGCTCCACCGCCTTTGGAGCACCGCCCAACACCCATATCGATCCCATCTGCATGGGAATGCCGGGGGTCTTGCCGGTGCTGAACGAGAAAGTGTTGGAATATGCGGTGAAAGCTGGGTTGGCGCTCCATTGCCAAATTGCCCCCTACAGCAAGTTTGACCGCAAGCAGTACTTCTATCCCGACCTACCCAAGAACTACCAAATCTCCCAGTATGACCTACCCATTGCCGAGCATGGCTGGATAGAAATTGAGCTGGTGGACAAGAAAGCCGGTACCTCGACGCGCAAGCGCATTGGCATCACCCGTCTGCACATGGAAGAAGATGCGGGCAAGCTAGTTCATGCGGGCAGCGATCGCCTGTCGGGATCCACCCATTCCCTGGTGGACTACAACCGCGCCGGCATTCCGCTGATTGAAATTGTATCGGAGCCGGATCTGCGATCGGGGCAAGAGGCGGCAGAATATGCCCAAGAACTACGTCGCATTGTCCGCTACCTAGGGGTCAGCGATGGCAACATGCAGGAAGGCTCCCTACGCTGTGACGTGAATATTTCCGTGCGTCCTGTGGGTCGGGCGGAATTTGGCACGAAGGTGGAGATCAAAAATATGAACTCCTTCAGCGCCATCCAAAAGGCGATCGACTACGAAATTGAACGGCAAACTGCCGCGATCGAAGCTGGAGAGCCGATTTATCAAGAAACGCGCCTCTGGGAAGAGGGTTCCCAACGCACCATCAGTATGCGCCTGAAGGAAGGCTCCAGCGACTACCGCTATTTCCCAGAGCCGGATCTTGGCCCCATCGAGGTATCGCCGGAGCAGCTCGAAGCCTGGCGCAGTGAACTGCCAGAACTGCCTGCCCAAAAGCGCCATCGCTATGAGACGGACTTAGGGCTATCCGCCTACGATACCGGCGTTCTCACCGACGATCGCTCCATTGCTGAATATTTCGAAGCAGCGATCGCCGCCGGAGCCAATGCCAAACTCGCCGCCAACTGGATCACCCAAGACATTGGCGCTTACCTGAACAATGAAAAGAAAACCATCCGCGAGCTGGCGCTGACACCGGAAAGCTTAGCCGAGCTAATTGACCTGATTGAAGCAGGCACCATTAGCAACAAAATCGGCAAAGACTTGTTACCCGAGCTACTCACCCAGGGCGGTTCGGCCAAGGCCTTAGTTGAGCAAAAGGGCCTGGTGCAAATCTCCGATGAAGGCGAACTGGCTGCAGTGATTGACCAAGTGCTGGCAGAAAATCCTGATGAGCTAGCCAAATACCGAGCTGGCAAAACCAAGCTGCAAGGCTTCTTTGTCGGTCAGGTGATGAAGAAAACCAACGGTCGTGCGGATCCAAAGCTGACCAATAAGCTCCTGAAGCCGAAATTAGACGCCCAAGATTAGGAAGATCAATCAGTCCAAGCTCAGCAGCATCCCAGGAACTGGCTGGCCAACCAAGAACCAGGCTGACTGACCAAGAGCTGGGCTGACTGACCAAGAACCAGGCTGGCTGACCAAGAACTGGGCTGGCTGACCAAGAACTGGGCTGGCTGAGCGAAGTCGAAGCCACAACCCAACCAGCGTTCCCTTCGACTTCGCTCAGGGAACGCTGGTTGCCCACGGCAGAGTAACATCTGCCGCTTGTTTACCGTGAAGTGGTGACGCTTTCCACCTTGCGGATAAACAGATCC
>RECH01000077.1 GCA_007694125.1 Leptolyngbya sp. DLM2.Bin15 | reverse complement strand
TTAAGTTCTACCCCGACTCTGGCTACAACGATGGCGAGTTTGTGGCAGAGTCGATGGTGAATGGTTTTTCCTCCGTGGTGACCATCCGCGTCCATGATCACTGCTTTGGGGAAAACTACGCCAAACTTTATGCCCAAGGGAGCTACTACGTGGTGGACGATATCTACCACAATGGTCTCACCCCTTGCCATGCCGACATTTTGGCTCAGTTTCAGGTGCGGGCTAATTTGGTCATGCCGTTGCTCTGTAACCACGAGCTGTGGGGCTTGCTATGCATTCATCAGTGTGATGCCCCCCGCCATTGGCAGCCGCCTGAGATTGACTTAGGGCATCAACTCGCCAACCAGTTGGCTATCGCCATTCAGCAGGCTATTCTTTACGAGCAGCTTCAGGACGAATTGCAGGAACGTCAGCGGGCAGAGGCCACCATCACCCAGCAACTGCGGCAGCAAACGGCCCTAGAGCTGATTCTACGACAGATTCGCCAGTCCCTAGATTTGCCGGAGATCTTGGCGATCGCTACCCAGCAGGTGCAGGAGCTTTTGCACAGCGATCGGGTAATTGTGTTCCAGGTCTGCCATGATGGCCAAAGCTGCATCGTCGAAGAAGCTGTGGTCTCCAACCTCCCCCGCCTCAAGTCCATGCAATGGCAGGATGAAACCTGGTCTCAGGATATCCTAGAACACTATTGGCAGGGACAACCTCGAATTGTGCCGGATGTGATGGATGACATCTGGACAGATTGCTTAGTGGACTATTCCCGAGCCGGGCAGATTCAGTCCAAAATTGTTGCCCCGAAACTCCAAGAATTGTGCCAAACAGAAAAGCATCGCTGGGCATCTCCCGAGGGCAATAACAAACTGTGGAGGGTGCTGGTGGTTCATGCTTGCCATACTCGGCGGGTCTGGCAGCCGGAAGAAGCCCAGCTTTTGCAGCAAATTGCCAACCAACTGGCGATCGCCATCCAGCAATCTCACCTGTTTAACCAGTTACAGCAAGAACTCACCGAGCGCCAGTTGACCCAACAGCAGCTCACCGAACGTAACCGGGAACTGCTCCGTGCCACTCGCCTCAAGGATGAGTTTTTGGCCAACATGAGCCACGAGCTGCGTACTCCTCTCAATGCCATTCTGGGTATGTCTGAGGGTTTGCAGGACGATATATTTGGCGCGGTGAATGAAGAGCAAATTAGGGCGTTGCAAACCATCGAGCGCAGCGGTCAGCATCTCTTGGAGTTGATCAACGACATTTTGGATGTCGCCAAGATCGAAGCTGGACAGGTTGAACTAGACTGTCAACCCACAGCGATCGCTCATCTCTGCCAATCCAGTTTGTCCTTTATCAAACAACAAGCGCTCAACAAGCGTATTCAATTATCGGTTAATCTACCTTCAAACTTACCCAACATTGTCCTAGATGAACGACGCATCCGCCAAGTGTTGATCAACCTGCTTAACAATGCTGTCAAATTTACTCCTGAGGGTGGACGCATTACCCTAGAGGTTTCTCGCTGGTCTCGCAGCCAAGAGGGGGAATCTCAGACCTATCTACGTTTTTCAATTAGCGACACCGGCATTGGCATTAGCCCGGATGATATCCAGAAACTCTTCAAACCCTTTGTGCAGATTGATAGTGCCCTCAATCGTAAATATCAAGGGACAGGACTAGGGCTAGCGCTGGTGAAGCAAATCGTGGATCTCCACCATGGTCAGGTCACGCTTACCAGCGAACTGGGCGTTGGCAGTTGCTTTAGTATTGACTTGTCTTACATATCAGCACCATCTGACGGGAGTGCCATTGCCCCAGAGCCAACCATCCCGTCCTCTGCTGTGCAATCATCGCCGCTGATTCTACTAGCGGAGGATAATGAGGCGAATATTAGAACCATTTCAAGCTATCTGCGGGCCAAAGGATATCGGCTCGTATTAGCAAGAAATGGAAAGGAGGCCATTGCTCTTGCTCAGTCTGAATGCCCAGATATTATCTTGATGGATATTCAGATGCCGGAGATGGATGGATTAGAAGCTATGCAGAACATTCGTCTCTATCCTCAGCTAGCAGCAGTGCCGATCATTGCACTGACCTCTTTAGCTATGGAGGGCGATCGCGATCGCTGCATAGCAGCCGGGGCTAGCGATTACATGAGTAAGCCTGTCAAGCTCAAACAGTTACTCATGTCCATCCAAAACCAGTTAGCCTTAGAAAAGGAGCCATCATGACATCAGCATCTATTCTCATCGTTGATGATGAAGTTGATAATTTCGACGTCGTTGAAATGTTTCTCAGCTCTTCGCCTCGTGACGGATCCCAATCCGAACATTATCAATTGCATT
The DNA here is from genome assembly GCA_007694125.1 of Leptolyngbya sp. DLM2.Bin15. Taxonomy (GTDB): domain Bacteria; phylum Cyanobacteriota; class Cyanobacteriia; order RECH01; family RECH01; genus RECH01. The sequence goes on along the minus strand of RECH01000077.1, from coordinate 4,614 downwards.
ATGCAGCCAGCGGTCAAGAAGCGATCGCCCTCTTAGAAATATGCAAGCCAGATCTGATTTTGCTAGATGTGATGATGCCAGAGATGGATGGACTCGAAGTCTGTCAATACATCAAATCTCAAAAACAATGGCAGGCAGTCCCGATTATCATGGTGACGGCACTTAGTTCTAAAGCAGATCTAGCTCGTTGTTTGTCAGCCGGAGCGGATGATTTCATTAGCAAACCCGTCAATAGCACTGAGCTTCAGGCCCGGGTGCATTCTATGCTGCGGATTAAACATCAGCATGATGAGTTGCAGCATCTGCTAGAACTCCGCGAAGATATGGTGAAAATGATTGTCCATGATCTACGCAATCCTCTCAGCAGCGTTATCCTAGGTATTGATTTATTGAAAAGTATTGACTATCCACCTGAAAAGCAACAACAACGGCTAGAAAATATCTATGGGTCAGCGCTATCCCTTCAGAGGTTGATTGATGATCTCTTACAAATGTCATTGCTAGAATCTGGTGTTATCCGTCTCAACTATAAGACCGTTGATCTCAGTGAGCTAGTCCAATCTGCGATCCAAAATTTTGAAGCGATCGCCCGCCAGAAACAGCTCACCATTTCAGGGCAATTATCCAACGCCCCTCAGCAGCCGGCCTCAATCGATAGCAACTTAATCCATCGAACGCTGGATAATCTTCTGTCTAATGCTATCAAGTTTTCCCCTGTCAAGAGTGAGATTCAAGTGACGTTGGCACCTCTAGGTGACGACGCCTTTAAGATCCAGGTGATCGACTCTGGGCCAGGTGTCTCAGACACCCTTCAGGATCGGATCTTTGAAAAGTATGAAGTTGGTACTCTCATGGATCATGTTGATCAAATTGGTTTAGGGCTGGCTTTTTGTAAGATGGTTGTGGAAGCCCATGGCGGCACCATTAGCGTGCAGTCAGCGCCATCAGCAGGCACTGTTTTTGAAGTCGTGCTTCCTACTATGACCTCACAAACATCCATGGCGATCGCATGATTACGATCGCCCTCCCAGCTCCAGGGACACCATCCTAAGCCTGGGCCGTTGCTACTAAGAAGATACCGACGGCTATCAGGACAATGCCCGCTAGCCAGTTGAGCGATCGCCGCACCTTCGCGCTCACCAGCAACCTAGCCCTATCTGCCAGAATGGCATAACCAAGTTTTACCCCACCGACGGACAGAATTGCTGTGGCAATGATGATACCAGCGTCCAGATAAGAAACCTTCGATAGATCGAGGAAGGCTGGAAAGAAGCCTAAATAGAAAAAGATCGCTTTCTGATCTGCCAAGGTAATCAATAGCCCCGTCAAGAAGCTAGATAAGTGTGATGATGGGATCATCTCCCCAACCTCTAGGCTTGCAGGCTTTGCTCGGCATAGCTGAACCCCTATTACCATGAGATAGGCAGCTCCCAGATATTTGATCAGAACGAAAAACGGCCCTATGGCCTCGATGAGCAAAGATAAGCCTAAGATTGCAATTAATATAAAAATGATGTCGCCTAGCACAATGCCTAGAGCAGTCAATGCTCCATGAATCAATCCAGATGTTGCAGATCGGGTAGAAACGGCTAAGACGCTGACGCTAGGAATCAATGCCAAGACAACCATAGCGCCAAATAGAGCAAAAACGTTGCCAAGGGTGATACTGCTTTGCATGAATAGAATAGGATGATCGAAGCATAAAAATAGATGAGCCTAACCTATCATAATAGGTAGGTAAACTCAATGAAATGAAGCTGTATTGATGGGTTTCAGCTTCGCTCAACCCTCTTCTCCTCAGCACAACGGTGTGTTACTGTGTTACGGCTTCGCCTAGCAGTACCCTACACCGCAGCTTGTTTAAGTTCACCATTGGAAACTATCCACAATAAAAAAGAGGGGCGAGGAGCATGGCTCCTCATCACACCTCATAGCCCAACCTGATAGTTTGACTCGATATAGACCTTCTTACCTGGACTCCTGAGATAAGAGGGGATTGCATACGACCAGGTGACGCTGTCGATCGATGGTGATCCAACCTTCCTCTCGCAGTTGGGTCAGCAGGCGCGTTACGGTAACCCGAGTGGTGCCAATAGCATTGGCAAGCTGCTGGTGGGTGAGCCGCACGCCCACGCGAGTCCCGGTTTCGCAGGGCTGTCCTACTTGCTGGGTTAGCAACAAAATCAAATGACGCAGGCGATCTTCGACTCGACGATAGCCCACCATGGCCAGGATCGCCTCAGTTTGCTGGAGACGCCGAGCTACGTGGCGGAAGATGCCTTGAGCAAGAGCTGGCGATTGTTCAACCTCGGCCAAGGTCAATCGCATGAGATCGACATCCGAAAGGGCGATCGCTTGATAGGGGCGAATAAGGGTGAGCGGCAAGCCAAAGGGCATCGATGAGCAGGCTAACCCCAGCAGAGACTCATCGCCGCTGTCGTAGAGCGTTCCTAGCTGAACTACACCACGGCAAACTACCCAGATTTCATCTGGTTTCATCTCGATGGTCTGACCGCTGGTGTAAGGGTATAGACTTCGTCCCTGATAGAGTTCTTCAAGCAACTGACGCAGGTCAGCTTGGAGCGGCGCTTCTAGAACCGGGGAATGAAGCATGGTGACTATAATCTCGAAACGCTGCCCTCACTATAGAAGGCTTGCTTAAAGGGTAGGTAATTGGGAGGTTGGGATTTGGTTAAGGTTTGGCAATCATGGGCGATCGCCCTCATTTATGTGAAGCGATCGCAGGCGATTCAGGGCGGCGGCAAAGTCTATCGGGCGCACCATGGCGCAATCACCGGTGGGATAGCCTGTAAGCCCATCAAAGCCCTGGGTTTGAAGTCGGTCGATCCAGTCTTGTACAACAGTGGCGAGACTGGCGCGGGGCGGGGTGTCATGGAGGGCAGCGATCGCTAGACCGATGGTGCGCAGTTGGGCTGGATCGACCAGTTGCTCAACCGCTGATAGATCAATGGTTTCATGGCCAATTTGGATCTCGTCTAGATCGCGAACGGTTACCTTGATGCGGCGATCGTCCCGTCCGCCTAGCCCTTGAACCAGCGGCACCCTGGGCGTGAGTACCCCAAAGTGCTGCCCGCCTTCCGGACAACGCTGGTTTGCATACTCGTGAGCGATCGCCCTTGCCTGCTGGGTCACCTCTTGGGGGGCATACTGCGTCATCGCGATCACCGTATCTGCGACGTCAAAGTAATCACCACTGCCGCCCATCACCAACAGCGTGGAGACGCCGTAGTCTTGGTAAAGCTGGCGAATTTTGTCCAGAAAGGGGGTAATAGGTTCCTGATCCTTAGCAATCAGCGCCTGCATCCGGCGATCGCGAATCATAAAATTTGTGGCGGAGGTATCTTCATCCACCAAGAGCGTATGGGCTCCCGCCTGCACTGCTTCAATCGTATTGGCAGCTTGGGAGGTGCTGCCGCTAGCATTGTCGCTGGAAAAATGCTGGGTCGATCGCCCTTGGGGAAGATGGTTAATAAACGGAGAAATGTTGACCCGCACGATGCTGCGGCCATCCTCGGCCCGAATTTTCATGGCGGTGGGCTCCGTCACCACCCGCTCCCGGCCATCCCCAGGAATGTGGTTATACACTCCCTTGGCGATCGCATTCAGCAGCGTCGATTTGCCATGGTAGCCGCCCCCGACGATCAGGCTAATGCCTCGGGGAATGCCCATGCCGGTGACCGGGCCGCGATTGGGGCAGGTGAGCTCTACCCGCAGGGAGGGAGGCGACTGAAACGGAATGGAATCGACATCCAGAGGGCGATCGTCGATCCCGCTGCGGCGCGGCAGGATGGCACCATCGGCAATAAACGCCACCAGCCCCCGCTCCTGCAGGTGCGATCGCAGAGCATCGGCATCTTCCACCGTTTCCACATGCTGCCGAATCTGATCGGCATCCAGGACGTCATAACGCAGCGATCGCGCCACCAGCTTGGGAATATCGTCACAGAGCAACGCCGCTGCCTGCCGTCCCAAAATGCTGCGCCCCTGGGCCGGCAGCCCCACCACAAACCGCACTTCAATCTGGTGATCATCCAGCAACACCGCATTGCGATCGAGCACCTGCTGCACCGGCGAGGCTATGGATATCAACCCACTTTTGCCACTGCCCCGCTGCGATCGCCCTTGGCTAGCGGCGCGATAAACCTGGCGATGGAGATAGTCGCGCAGGGCCAGGTGACGGCTAGGCGATCGCACGAGATCAGGAGGAAAGCCAGCTCCGTGAGCCCCCTGCTGGGGCACCTGCACCCGCACTCGACTGGGTGCTGCAAAGGGATCGCCTTGCACGTGGTCGATGATCAACGTAAAGCCTGGGAAGGTATAGGTACCCTGAAGTTGCTTATAGGCTTTGTAGCTCTGACGATCGAGGTTGAGTAGGGTTTGAGAGAGATGGTGATGGGTACTCATAGGTCAGAAACGATCATCCGAACCAGCGTTTCCCGCCAGCGTTCCCTGAGCGAAGCCGAAGGGAACGCTGGTGTCCTAAGTAGGTGGACTTATGAAGCTAAGTTGCCGGGTTTCGGCTTCGCTCAACCCTCTTCTCGTAAGGATTTGCGCCCTACTGACTACAGGGTGTCAGGGTAACGTTCCCTGCCT
>RECH01000335.1 GCA_007694125.1 Leptolyngbya sp. DLM2.Bin15 | reverse complement strand
CGGAAGCGATCGCTGCTGAACATGCGGACGGTTTCAGGACTAAAGGCGAGTCCGAGGCGCTTGGCATCGTCAAAGGGACAGTCGGCTTCTAGGCCGGTATCCAGCACTTTTTTGCAAATAATCTCGGTGAGGCCGTCGTTTTTCTCGGGATCCTCGCGATACTCGGCGATCAAATCCCGCAGGGTGACCAGTTCTTTATAGAGACCGGCCCGACCGTAGGGCGGCACGTTGTGGGAAATCAGCACGCCGTAGCCCCGCCGCTTGGCCAGCATCGACTCGGAGGGATTATTGGCCGCATAGATATAGAGATGGGGCAGGTTACCCAGGAGGACGTCCGACCAGGAATAGCCGGTGTTGCCCAAGGGGGAACCGGGCAGCCATTCCACCGTGCCGTGCATACCAAAGTGGAGCACCGCATCGGCTTGGAAGTCGTGCTGGAGCCATTGGTAGAAGGCAGCATATTGGGGATGGGGGGTCAGATCTCGTTCAAACATCAGCCGCATGGGATCGCCCTGGAGACCCAGGGGCGGCTGGACGCCAATCCACAGGTTGCCCAACTGCACACCGCCCAGCAGGTAGCGGCTGTCCTCGGGATGGTCGCCGGTGAGGGTGCGAATGCCACTATGGGTGAGAGATGTCCACTGCTTTTCTACTCGGCGGGTGAGCAGGTAGCCCAGCCATTTTTCTAACTGGCGGGGGGCGACGGTGGTGGTTTGGCCATCGGTCAGCCGGGAGCCGGGGGGCATGGCGGAGACAAACAGATCGTCTGCGGCCTTCACCTGAGCGATCAGCGCTTCCCCATCCTCCGGTAACGGATCGTCGCCGAGATTGTACCCCTCAGATTCCAAGGCCCGTAGGACGTTCATCAAGGATTGGGGCACATTCAGCAGGGCGGCGGTGCCGGTTGCGCCGTAGCCGGGGGGAAAGCCGTAGAGAATAATCGCCAGCTTGCGATCGCTCTTCGGTTTGCGGCGCAGGGCAATCCATTGATTGATCCGACCAGTCAGCCGTTTCACCCGTTCGGGCACCAGGTAAATCTTGTCGCCCACCAAGCCGCCCAGGGGAATGGGATCGATGGCTCCGTCGAGTTCTGGCAGGGCATAGAGCACCACGCTTTGCAGGCCGCCGACCCCTTGGCGCGTCCAGGAATGAATATCCTGGATCAGCAGCGGCGCGGAGACCAGATAGGGCACATTTTTGGCGCTGAGGATGCGCTTGGCCACCTCCACCTGCCGCCCGGCTTCCATGGATCCGGCCGGGCCGCCCACCAGGGGAAAACCAATGGTCGAGGTAATAGCATCCACCGTCACGGCCTCAGCGGAGAGGGAGGGACAGTCTACGATGCCCTGCTGGCGATGGGCCTGTTCATGGGCGGTGGTCATCCAGTCCCGCACCGCTACGTGGCCTTCCACGCCGTTAATAAAGATGGGAATGGGGAGCAGCCCGGCTTGCTCAAACTGCCGGATCAGTTGGGGAATGTAGGGCTGGCGGGTGATCACATGCTTGCGGTAGAGCAGCAGGCCCACCCGAGGCGCGGTGGCGGGTAAGCCGGATTGACTCAGGTACCAGTCGAGGTAGGCGCGGGGGGATAGAAAATAGCCGTCGTAGTCGGGATGGAGCAGGCCCATGTTGGGGGTTTCCAGCATCGGCGGAATCTCGCCGACGGTCAGACCTAGGTAGGTTTTAGCCAAGTACCCGGCCATGGCCGCCACGTTGTCGCTGCCGCCCGCATTCCAATAGCCGTAGATGATCAGCCAATTGCGCAGATCCTGCACCTTGCCCACGGGAATATATTTCAGCAGCTTGGGGCCAACCTTCAGGAAGCTGATGTAGCCCGCTAGTTTATCCTCCTCCCGCTGGCTGCCGCCAAACTTGCTGAGGATGAACTGCACCGGTTTGGGCATCCCCTTGGGCTTGTCGCCAATGGCAAATTTGCCTAGTTGGGTGAGGCTCATCAGTTCCAGAGCCGACTCAAACACCAGGCGAATGGGGATCGACTGCACCCGTTCCCGCAGCCACAGCACTTGGTCGTAGTCAAAGATCAGGCTGGCGAAAAACACATCGGCACCCTGGAGCGCCTGCTCAACCGCCTGGGGATCCGCCGCCAGATCGCGATCGCTAAACACCTGCATCTGTAGCTCAGGACAGCGATCGCTCACCTCTCGGGCCGCTTGACGATAGAGATCGGCATTAAATGACTCAAACCCAGCGATTAACACGATGCGTTTCATGGCAGTCCCTAACGGTTCCAGCTACTTTGATCCTAGGCATAATTCCCAGCGATCGCCCAATATCGCCCAAACATGTGACCGATCGACATCGGTGAAATCCAGGACTGGAAAGACGTGGGAGCGATCGCCCTTATAATTATTGCAAAAAATTTACAATTAAATGAGTGCCTACATCAGAATATGTCAAATATTGTAAATTTTTGTCTCAGTTTTTTTATCAAATTGTTTCAGATCTTAGGAGGGTGCGGTTTCTGACCTAGTTTTTCTGGTACAAACACTCAATAGTAGTGATTTGAGCAAGCCTCAATCTGGCAGCTTTACAGGAGCCTCACTGAATGTTCACTTATGTCAAGCCCGCGATCAGACACATTGAGCCGGAAAACCTTCAAAATCGTTCGCTGCTCAAGGTTGTCTATGTGGTGCTAGAGCCGCAGTACCAAAGCGCCCTATCCGCGGCGGTTCGCTCGATTAACCAGAACAACCCCAATCTCGCCATTGAAATCAGCGGGTATCTCCTAGAAGAACTCCGCAGCCCAGAAAACTACGAAGCCTTTGAGAAAGACGTCGCCAATGCGAATGTCTTTATTGCCTCTTTGATTTTCATCGAAGAGCTTGCTGAAAAGGTCGTGACAGCGGTTGAACCCCACCGCGATCACCTCGACGTGGCGGTGGTGTTCCCCTCCATGCCACAAGTGATGCGCCTCAATAAGATGGGCACCTTCTCCATGGCCCAGTTGGGTCAATCCAAGAGCGCCATCGGCGAGTTCATGAAGAAGCGCAAGAAGCAGTCGGGCAGCAGCTTCCAAGATGCCATGCTCAAGTTGCTCAACACCTTGCCCAAGGTGCTGAAGTATCTGCCCATGGACAAGGCCCAGGATGCCCGCAACTTCATGCTCAGCTTCCAGTATTGGCTAGGTGGCTCGGCGGAAAACCTGGAAAACTTCCTGCTGATGCTGGCCGATAAGTATGTCTTCAAAGACCAGGTGTCCCAGGATGGGGAACCCTTGCACTACCAAGAGCCGGTCACCTATCCCGACATGGGTATCTGGCATCCTCTCGCTCCGCGCATGTTTGAGGATGTGCAGGATTACCTCGACTGGTACAACAGCCGCCCTGATATTTCCGATGACCTCAAAGATCCCCTCGTGCCCACGGTGGGCATGGTGCTGCAACGCACCCACTTGGTCACCGGCGATGATGCCCACTATGTGGCCATGGTGCAGGAACTGGAATGCATGGGCGCACGGGTGATCCCGGTGTTTGCCGGCGGTCTCGACTTCTCCAAGCCCGTGGATGCCTATTTCTACTACCCCAATTCCCCCGGCAAGACCCTCGTCGATACGGTGATTTCCCTCACCGGTTTCGCCCTAGTTGGCGGCCCAGCTCGGCAGGATCATCCCAAGGCCATCGACGCCCTCAAGCGCCTCAACCGTCCCTACATGGTGGCACTGCCCTTGGTGTTCCAAACCACCGAAGAGTGGGAAGACAGCGACCTGGGCCTGCACCCGATTCAGGTGGCGCTGCAAATTGCTATTCCTGAGCTGGATGGAGCCATTGAGCCGATCATCCTCTCCGGTCGCGATGGGGCCACCGGGAAAGCGATCGCTCTCCAGGATCGGGTTGAAGCCATCACCCAACGGGCCATGAAATGGGCCACCCTGCGCCGTAAACCCAAGGTGGATAAGAAGGTAGCGATTACCATCTTTAGCTTCCCGCCCGATAAAGGCAACGTGGGCACAGCCGCCTACCTCGACGTGTTTGGCTCCATCTACGAAGTTGTGAAGGCGCTGAAGGGCAACGGCTACGACATTCAAGACCTGCCCGACTCGCCCCAAGCGCTGATGGAAGCGGTGATCCATGATGCCCAGGCCCAATACGCCAGCCCCGAGCTGAACGTTGCCTACCGCATGTCGGTGCCGGAGTATGAAGAACTCACCCCCTACCACAAACGCTTGGAAGAAAACTGGGGCGCGGCTCCCGGACACCTCAACTCCGATGGACAGAACCTGCTGATCTACGGGAAATCCTTCGGCAATGTGTTCATTGGAGTTCAGCCCACCTTCGGCTACGAAGGCGACCCCATGCGCCTCCTGTTCTCCCGGTCGGCCAGCCCCCACCATGGCTTCGCCGCCTACTACACCTTCCTAGAACGCATCTGGAAAGCCGACGCGGTGCTGCACTTTGGCACCCACGGCTCCCTAGAGTTCATGCCCGGTAAGCAAATGGGCATGTCCGGCGAATGCTACCCCGATAGCCTGATCGGCACCATTCCCAACCTCTACTACTACGCGGCGAATAACCCCTCGGAAGCCACCATCGCCAAGCGCCGTAGCTATGCCGAGACCATCAGCTACCTAACGCCCCCGGCCGAAAATGCTGGGCTATACAAGGGTCTGAAGGAACTCAGCGAACTAATCGCCTCCTACCAAACCCAAAAGGAAAGCGGTCGGGCGATTCAAATCGTCAATGCGATCGTGGACAAGTGCCGCTTGGTGAACCTGGATAAGGACATCGAGCTGCCGGAGGTGGACGCCGACCAGCTCTCCGCCGAGGAACGGGACAACCTCATCGGCAAGGTCTACATCCGCCTGATGGAAATTGAGTCGCGGCTGCTGCCCTGCGGTCTGCATATCATCGGTCAACCACCCAGCGCCGAGGAAGCGATCGCCACCCTGGTGAACATCGCCAGCCTCGATCGCGCCGAAGATAATCTGCTGGGTCTACCGCGCATCATCGCCACCAGCATTGGCCGCAACTTGGATGATATCTACCGAAACAGCGATCGCGGCGTCCTCGAAGACGTGCAGTTGCTCTACGACATCACCCAAGCCACCCGGGCCACCGTAGCAGCGCTCGTGCAGGCTCAGACCGATGCGGAAGGACGGGTGTCGCTCGTATCCAAGCTCAACTTCTTCAACATGGGCAAGAAGGAGCCGTGGCTGCAGGCGCTGACCGATGCGGGCTATCCAAATGTAGACGTGGACGCCCTCAAGAAGCTGATGGAATATCTAGAATTCTGTCTGCAGCAGGTCTGTGCGGATAACGAGCTCGGCGCGCTGCTCAAGGCCCTAGAGGGTGAATACGTCATCCCTGGCCCCGGCGGCGACCCCATTCGCAACCCCGATGTCTTACCCACCGGCAAAAACATCCACGCCCTCGATCCCCAGTCGATTCCCACCAGCGCTGCGGTGCAGTCTGCCACCATCGTGGTCGATCGCCTGCTCGATCGCCAACGGGCCGAAAATGGCGGAGCCTACCCCGAAACCGTGTCCTTCGTTCTCTGGGGCACCGACAATATCAAGACCTACGGCGAATCCCTGGCCCAGGTGATGATGCTGGTGGGGGTGCGTCCAGTACCGGATTCCCTCGGTCGGGTGAACAAGCTAGAACTGATCTCCCTAGAAGAACTGGGGCGTCCTCGGATTGACGTGGTGGTTAACTGTTCTGGGGTCTTCCGGGATCTGTTCATCAACCAAATGAACCTGTTGGATCGGGCCATCAAGATGGCCGCCGAATCCGATGAGCCCATTGAGATGAACTTTGTGCGCAAGCACGCCCTGCAGCAGGCAGAAGAGATGGGCATTCATCTACGTCAAGCCGCCACTCGCGTGTTTTCCAACGCTTCCGGATCCTATGCTGCTAATGTCAACCTAGCGGTGGAAAACAGCACCTGGGAAAACGAGTCGGAACTGCAGGATATGTACCTGCGCCGTAAAGGCTTTGCCTTTAATTCCGACAACCCCGGCATGATGGACGAGTCGCGGGAGATCTTCGAGGCTTCCCTGAAGACCGTGGATGTCACCTTCCAAAACCTGGATTCGTCAGAAATTTCCCTGACGGATGTGTCCCACTACTTCGACTCCGACCCCACCAAGGTCGTCGCCAATCTGCGTAAGGACGGCAAAACTCCGTCGGCCTTCATCGCCGATACCACCACGGCTAATGCCCAAGTGCGCAGCCTGTCAGAAACCGTGCGCCTCGATGCCCGCACCAAAATGCTCAATCCTAAGTGGTACGAAGGGATGCTCTCCCACGGCTACGAGGGTGTACGGGAACTATCGAAGCGGTTGGTGAACACAGTCGGCTGGTCGGCAACGGCGGGCGCAGTGGACAACTGGGTCTACGAAGACGTCAACACCACCTTCATGGAAGACGAGGAGATGCAAAAGCGGTTGATGAACCTCAACCCCCACTCCTTCCGTAAGATGGTGACCACGCTGCTAGAGGTTAACGGTCGCGGCTACTGGGAAACTAGCGAAGAAAATCTCGATCGCCTGCGTCAGCTCTACCAAGAAGTAGAAGATCGCATCGAGGGCGTTGAGTAGTCCATGACGAGGAGGGTAGGGTCTGCCTGCGGGTTGACCCTACCTCAGCTTCAGCAGAAAATTTGACGTTGAAGTCATCACCGGATTTACAATGTATGCTATTCTAGTTAAGCATTGTAGTTCAGTGCAATTCGGGGCGTAGCGCAGCTTGGTAGCGCACCACTTTGGGGTAGTGGGGGTCGTGGGTTCAAATCCCGCCGCTCCGATTCTAAGAAATCTCGCAGCATTGCGAGATTTTTGATATTAGTCGAAGAAGCGACAGAGCCAGGTGGCCATGCAGGAGCATTCGATATCGTTCCTACGCTGAGCGTGGGAATGATCTATGCGGCTCTCCTGCGCCTAGATCTTCGCAGAGGTCGCAGGAGCGGCAGGGGGACGGGTACACGCAGGAGCGTTGGCACCATGGATACGCTTGGCACCATGGATGCGCTATGGATA
>RECH01000289.1 GCA_007694125.1 Leptolyngbya sp. DLM2.Bin15 | reverse complement strand
ATGGGTTCCTGCTCTGCCGTTGCCGTAGGTCTCAGTAGCTCGATAATTGGCAATGCGATCGCTCAGGGTGGGGCCAAAATGAAACGGCGTGGTGGTTCCAGCCCGACAGGCATATTCCCATTCTGCCTCGGCGGGCAAAAAGTAGCGCCGTCCGGTGCGTTCACTGAGGCGATCGCAAAAGGTTTTGGCATCATTCCAAGTGACCATTTCTACGGGTCGATTGTCTCCACGAAAACTGGAGGGATTTTCACCCATAATCGTCGCATACTGGGCTTGGGTGATCTGAAACATTCCCATAAAAAAGCGCGGCACCGTCACCGTGCGCTGTGGCCCTTCGTTGCTAAAACGCCCTGCTTCAGTGCTAGGCGACCCTTGGGTATAACTCCCCCCTGGAATTTCCACCATCCGCAGCGACAGGCCACCGCCCAAGTCCTCATCGTAGACTTGTACCCGCACTGAGCGCTCCTCCGTCACATCGCCTTGGTCATTCACCCGCACCGTTGTTACTGTCAACGGCAATAAGGGAATATCTTCCGTTCCATTTGGGGTAGGTGGATTGGGTTCTACTACAACAGGCTGCTCTGCTGAGTCCACTGACTCTTCCGGCTGAAGCCACGGCACCACCTGTAAACATTCTCGTGCCACGGCTGTTATTGCTACTCCCACGCCACCCAACCCTATCAAACGCAGAAAATTCCGTCGTGTGTGGTTAACCGGTTGTAGACGCGGGGAAGTTGGTTGCGGTTCAGGATGCGGGGACGGACTAGCGGGACGCACCACTGGCGTTGGACTCGGCGTAGATGCTGCTGGATTCGGGAAAGGTTTTAGCGGTGGCACGGGCACAGCAAACGACGGAGCATTGACTGATATCTTGGGTGGTATTTGTATTGGAGCAGGTACAGGATCAGTAGGTCGTACCGGTGGCTGGTTTAGCACTTTTGCTATCTCTGGAATATCCTCATCCCGCAGATTCAACATCCGCTGGTAGTTTCGTAATTCTTTGATTGTGTGTTCCGTCAGCGGACTCTCAACCTCGATCGCGTCCTGATACGCCTCCCGGAACTCCCGCAGATTAGCCTGGCGTTCTCGATAAGGTTGGGTTAATTCTGCTTCGATTTGCTGTGCTTGTTCAGGGGACAGAGCAAGCTGCCATTCAAGTGCTTTCCGTCTACAAATTCGCTGACCCGTAGCGCTCAGTTGTCCATCCTGCCGGAGATTCTCCTGCACCAATTGACGATAGCGCAGTTCATTATCAAGCACCGCGTTGGCGATTACAATCTCCCGTCCATCCCGCGCCGCATAGATCTGAGGCGACATGGCCGCCGCTGCCGTTTTCAGCTTCGTTTGCACATAGCGATGCAGCGACCCCACCCGAATTACCGTATCCTGCTCCGAAACCGCTGCCCCCGTCTTCAGCCCTTCCACCAAATAGCGGGTATAGACCGACAGCGCTTCTCCCTCTTGCTCCAGCGCATACTGCGTTGAGGTCGCCGCCGTCAGTACAGCTCGTCCTTCGCCACCCAATTGCCGCGCCACATCCACCGTTTGGTCATCCATGGCCATCACGCCATCTGGAAACGCGCCGCTAAAGCAACTGTCCAGAATGGCAACCTGCCGCCGGGAATAGCAGGTGCCCATTTCATTCAGCACAAAGCTAGCCTCGACTGCCGTGCCCCGATTCAGCGTTCCGTTTACAAACTTACACGTCTCCGACGTCGTGAAGAAAAAATTGCCAAATTCATCCGTTACGCCGTGCCCGGTGTAGTAAAACAACACCAAATCTTGAGCGCTGCAATTTGAGAATGCGGCCGATACGTGCGATCGCATCTGGCTAACATTGGGGTTCTCCAAGCAAGTTACGTGTTCTGGCTCAAAGCCGCCAATCTTGGGATGGGTCAGCAACTCCCGCAGCGCCTCCACGCCATTCTTCGGGCACTTCAACGGCTTGAACCCTTCTCCACAGTCCGATACCCCAATCAGTAGCGCAAATTTTCGTCCTGATGATTGATCTTGATTCACCCGTCACTCACCCGTTGGTTCCTGGGATGGCTTCGCCGCCTGCAATTTCTCTGCCGCTTGCACAAGCTTATCCAAAGCAGCATCAAAATCGTCGGGACGAATCCCATTCATGCTGATGCGGGTCTTCTGTCCATCCACCTCAAGCTCAAAATTCATCGGTGTTCCGGGCAGCCGCTGCTGAATCGTCCGCACAATGCCGCCAATGCTACCCGGCAGCACCTCGGTCATCAGTAAATCCGTCAGCCATTGTGCTCCCATGCCGCCATCCGGCACATCGGGATCGGGGACGCGGTCTACACGGGTCAGTTCCGGCAATTGCCGTAGGGCCCGGTAGAGGTTTTGGGTTTGCTGTTCTTGAATCTCAGGCGGCAACGTTGCGCCCGCAGCTCGCCAGTCGAGAGTAATTTTTACAGGACGAAGGTTACTCATAAGTAATTGCATCTATATCGTCCATTAGTCTAGCCGACATTCAAGCTGCTCACCGATCCGTCAAAGCTCCAATCCTGATGAGAAGAAGGTTGAGCGAAACGAGACGAGGGTTGAGCGAAATGAGACGAGGGTTGAGCGAAGTCGAAACCCGGCACCTGAGCTTCCTGATAAGACGAGGGTTGAGCGAAGCCGAAACCCGGCACCTGAGCTTCATTGAATGGAGTTTGAAATCTCCGTCACCGGATGGGTACCGCCAAAGACGTGAGGTGATGCCGCCACAGATGATCCAGCTGATGAGCGGGAATGGTCAGGTACAGCATATCGCCAGCGCTCATGGCCGTCTTCAGCAGTTCCCAGCCATGAACCGTGCGCTGATGGGTTTCTAGGTAAAGCGGCACAAAGTCAGCGGCGATCGCTGCATCCTGCACAGACTTGCCGCAAAAGGGATGGTGGCTGGTGATGATGGTGGCGATCGCTACCCAGAGAGTATTAGCGGTCATGCCGTTGCCCAGAATACGTCCCCCTAGGGCAGCGGCGGCAAAGGAGGGCGCGGATAGCTCCGCCGGACTGAGGACGGCCTCGAAGTCAAAAACCTGCTGGGCCAGGGGCGCAAACTGCGGATCTTGGTTGCGCACAATCACGGGAAGTTTGGGAGCTACGCCCTTAGCCGTCAGAGCAATTTCTAGATTGGCAACATCGTCACTGGTGACGGCCAGGAGGCCAGCGGCACCTTGAATATTGGCGGTGGCTAAAATCACCGGCAGGCTAGCATCACCGAGAATGGTAGGAACTTTCAGCGATCGCGAAGCGCTGAGGAAGCGGTTGTTGGCATCCCGTTCAATCACCACCACATCGCAACCATTCGCCCGCAGTTGGTTCACCGTTTGCACCCCCACACCGCCCAAGCCACAGACGATGTAGTGATTGCGTTGGGGAATACGGATATGGCTCCACAGTTGCTGAAAGCGGCTGCCCAACACAAAGTCATTTAGCAGGGCATAGCACACGCCAATCACCCCAGCCCCGGCCAGCATCATGATTACGGTAAACACCTTGATGCCCGCCCCAGAATTTTCGACAACGCCTTCATTCCCCCCTGCGCCAGTAATCATGCCTACGGAAAAGTAGAGCGCATCCACCAGGGAGACGGATTGATTGACAGACGTGTAGGTGATGGTGGCGGCAAAAATGGTCAGCAGCAGCAGCAGCAGTACCGCTAGGGTGGAGTTCAGGTGGCGCTGAAATTGGCGAATGCTGGCCATCAATTCAGAGAAGTGCTGGGAGAGCGATCGCTTGGCGGTGCGTGGACTGGGCTGGGTAGCAAAAATCAGGCGATCGCCCACCTGCAGGGGATGGCCTTGCAGCACAGCGGAGACCAAATCAAGCTGACTGTCGGCAGGGATGTAGTAGATCAACATGCGATGGCGATCGTCCCACAGCCAGCTTAGGGGACGACCCAGCCAGGGATGGGCCGCGTCGATATGTTCTTCATGGATCGGCCAGGTTTTTTGGAAGAGCTGCAGTTGTCCGATGGTGCGGTTGCCTAAAGCCGCAAAGGCAAACACTGGAGCTGCTAGAGCCGCAACGCTCATGGTGGTGTGGTCTGGCAGGGTGCGATCCAGGCGATCGCCCAAGCTGGTGTTGAACAAACGGTTGATGATACGAATCTGGGGATTGAGCACCCGTGCCTGGGTGAGGATGGCCAAGTTGAGGGCGTCGTCATTGGCTGCTAGGACGAGGGTATGGGCATCTCGAACACCGGCAGCGATCAGGGTGGCGGCGGCCCGCAGGTCGCCCACGATGATATCCGATTGGAGGTCTGGTAGGGCTGGGAGGTCTGGGGGGCGATCGCTGGCATGGTCGGGGGGATGGTAGGCGGAAAAGGATGGATCAATGGGAGTATCGGTGACCCCCACCACAGCGGTGCCCTGCTGTTTGAGCAAACAAAAAACTTGATAGCCCGTCCGTCCTAAGCCGCAAATAATGATCTGAGGTTTCATATTGCTTAGCCCGTGCAGGGCCAGGTGCTCAGGATAGACACCTATTGTCTAAGTGGGTTGAGAACCGTGGCTGTAGCTGAAAACACGAAGTTACAAAACTTTGATGTTGGTGATTCCCATCCGGATGCTGGGCAGCATAGAAGAAACATGACACTAGCACCCCTCCCTATTTGCCCTATGCGTCGTCCCCTTTCCAAAAGCAACATCCGCCCCAAAATTAGCACCATGCCCCGCCCGCGCTCTGAGTCGGCGGCTTTTCTGGATATCTATAAGCTGACGGTTGAAAAGAAACGTTTGGAGCATGAATTGATTGCCCTTGACCAGCGCCGGCAGCAAATTTGTCAGCGGCTGGCTGTGCTAAACGATCAGGTGAATGGCTTAGAAAACACCGTGGATCAACTGCGGCAGGAGGATGGCTCGCCTATCCAAGCAGCGCCATCCACCACGTACCATCGTCCTGAGAGCAACTCAACCTTTGATACGATCCTGTTGGACTACTGATACGTAGGTAGGCTCAACCCTCGTTTTGTGGTGCCGGGTTTCGGCTTCGCTCAACCCTCGTTTTGTGGTGCCGGGTTTTGGCTTCGCTCAACCCTCGTTTTGTGGTGCCGGGTTTTGGCTTCGCTATCGTAGCCAGCAATGCCCCAATTTGTATCTTGGCGATCGCTCCTAGCCGTCGTTGGTATGAGACAGTAGAGCAATATCCCGTCGCGTTGAGTCATCCCGATGCATCAGGTTTTAGTGATTGTCCATCAAGACACCTCAAACCCCGGCCGCATTGGCCAAGTTCTCCAGCACCAGGGCAAGCATCTGGATGTGCGCTGTCCGGCTATCGGTGATGCTTTACCCCAGACCCTTGATGCCTACGATGGAGTGGTGGTGTTTGGTGGGCCGATGAGCGCCAATGACGACCAGACGCTTCCCTTCATTCGCAATGAGCTGGACTGGATTGAAACCGTTGCTCTGCCAAGCGATCGCCCCTATCTGGGCATCTGTTTAGGCGCGCAGTTACTGGCGCGGGTGCTGGGCGCGCGGGTGGCTCCCCATCCCCAGGATGTGCGAGAAATTGGTTACTTCCCGATTACGATTACGCCCGATGGGCAAGACGATTTTGGGCGATCGGCGCTGCATGTTTTTCAATGGCATGGGGAAGGGTTTGAGATTCCCGCTAACAGCGTACGGCTGGCCAGCGGTGGCACCTTTCCCAATCAAGCGTTCCGCCATGGCGATCGCGCCTATGGGCTGCAGTTTCATCCTGAAATTACCCGCGAGATGATTGACCTGTGGACGACGAAAGCCGCTGATCAGCTCCAGCTTGCCGGTGCCCAACCGCGTCATCTGCAATTTCAGTACCACGACTGCTACGGTGGAGCGATCGCTACGTGGTTAGAGGAATTTTTAGATACCTGGCTCGATTCGGCAGATTGTTCCGCTGCTGCCTAGTATCGCAAGACAGAAGAACGAAGACAGAAGAACGAAAAGAAATTCCAGGACACATAAGGATTGCCGCCTTAGTCAATAGGCGGGTTATGTCCGCCTCAGAGGCCTAGGACTTAATCTAGCCGGTGGTGATGGGCGAAATTCCCTCAGGATGAACGACAAGGTTTATAATCGCCGTCGAATTTGCGCTAGAACCTTAGCCGTAGCCATGCTCAGCTAGAAATGCAGCGGTAATCGGACTGTCTTGGGTCATGTTCGTCATCGCATCCAAGGATTGCAGCGCTGCTGAGGAGCCGCTGGGGGCGAGGCGGAGAAACTTTTCTACATACTTACCTAAAACATCGCCTTCTAGGTTGACGCGATCGCCTGGTTGCAATGTCTGAAGATTGGTATGGGCATAGGTAAGGGGAATCACGGCCACCCAAAAGGTCGTCCCCTGGGCATCGCAATCTGCCACAGTCAAACTTACACCATTGATGGCAATACTGCCCTTGGGCACAATGTAGCGCGATACCCGAGGATCCTCGACCCGGAAGACCATTTCCCAAGAGTCGTGAGTTTGGGCAACTGAGTCGAGATAGCCGATGCCGTCGATATGCCCGGTGACGAAATGCCCGCCCAGCTTACTGCCCACCCGCAGAGAGGGTTCGAGGTTCACCCGTGCTGTGCCCTGAATGCCTCGAAGGCTGGTGCGCTCTAGGGTCTCGGGAGATGCATCGGCAAAAAAGCCCGTTGCCCAATGGTGGGTCACGGTGAGGCAAATGCCATCCACCGCCACGCTGTCACCGAGGGACAGATCGGCAAACACCCAATCCGGCGTGGTGTCATCCCAGGTAATCTGTAGGCGATCGCCCTCCACGGGGGTGAGGCTGCCCAAGGTTTGTACTAATCCAGTAAACATAGCAATGATCGGTTCTGCTAGGGGCTGCGCGGACAAGATGGGTTTTGAAGCAGATTCTTGAACCCAATTAAATAATTAGATATTAAAAAAGGCGAGTCGCAAAGAACTCACCCTTTTTAATCTACGGTCTGATAAGTTGATAACGGGCCAGGAGGGATTCGAACCCCCGACACCGTGGTCCGTAGCCACGTGCTCTAGTCCACTGAGCTACA
>RECH01000184.1 GCA_007694125.1 Leptolyngbya sp. DLM2.Bin15 | reverse complement strand
AACTACGCCAGCGGTTTTGTTAGCCCGGTCTATCCCGGCCGGCGGGTTCCCGATATCTGTGGACTGGTTGGACAACTTCCCTATGGCTGCTACATCATGCTGCCCGTCTCCCCTGGCTCCGTGATAGACCAAGACTTGGGTACCCCAATACGCGACGGTACCCCCAGCAAAGACGGTACCCAGTCCAGCGATGGTTGGGCCGCCTTTAGCGGAACCTCCGCCGCCGCTCCCCAAGTTGCTGGAGCCTGTGCCTTAGTTAAGCAAGTGAAAAGCGACTTATCTCCTGCTGCTATTAAACAGCTTTTACAACAGGCAGCTATTGATGTCTCGAATGGCTTTAGCCATCCCTCTAGCGGTGGAGCTGCCGCCCGTGACGGACCAGACTTGGCTACCGGTTATGGATTAGTGGATTCTTATCGACCTGTTATACTTAGCCGCCATGAAGAAATAAACTCGTACAAAATCTTTAGATCTTCGCGTCTGCTCAACCTTAATCATGTTCAGTCTGTGTCAGAAATACCCGTTGGAGTAATAACCATGCAATACTACCACCCCAAATTACATAAAAACCTAGATCAAGTTGTTTGGGAGTTTGAAAAAACACTTCAAAGAATTATACGTGACCTAAATCTGGAAGATGTTGAGTTAGATGTAGGCAATATTCACTTCACTGACAGAACACCAATTTCTAGAGTGGCGTATTCTTTACGCTTAACGTTAGAAGAAGATCTCCATTTTAGTCTAAACCCTGCTTCAGGAAGCTTAGATATTGATAACAGTTCAGAAATAGAAGGGAAACATATCTCTGCTGCGCAAGGATTAATAAAAATTGGCAGACATCAGGAAGTCTCTGTCATAGTATTAACACAAGCTTTACTCTATGGATCTCCATCAGTTAAAACCTTGGCAGCAGAGGCTTTGTCTGAGTGTGGTGATAAAATTAAGCTTTTGCAAGATCAGTCTTCTGTACAGACTCCTGATTTCGTGGCGCATGAATTTATAGGCCCTGACAGTGATGGAAAATGCTATATTGTAGACAAAAATAATCCTAGGATACGAGCAGAATGTCCTTGCCCTAAACGATAAACCCTTGCCTTAAAGGTGGATGGTTTAATTTTAGCTAACCTTGGATTTGTTATTGTCCTAATCCTGCAGGTCATGGCTGCAGTTTCTATCTTGCGAGAGAGTAATGTGTCTGGGTAGAATAGTTCGACACAAAATCGAGTGTTTTAGTAGCTCATCTGTTAAGCCTATCGATTGGCTTAAGTCTGCATACGTGAAATCTGTGTTTCTCAGATTTGTGGATTGCAGGTTGACCCCTTCTAGGTTAATTCCTTGAAAGTTAGCATTCTCTAGACTTGAGTCCTCAAATGTAGCATCCAACAAATAAGAGCAACCATCATCTGAACATCTGAAATCAGAATTGAAAAGGTTTGCATTGTTGCTGAAGTCTGAGTATGCAGCTACAGCGCCTCTGAAGTCAGAACCTGCTAGGATAGCGCCTTGAAAATTTGAATTCGACAAGTTTGAGTTTTCAAACCTGGAGTCATAAAGCCGAACCTGTGGAAGCTGTATACCATTCAAACGTTCTCCGCAGATATCAATGCTCCCAAGCTTATTTAGATTCCCTGTGATGTACATATATCTTAAAAAGAATCTTGTGTTTGCATTGACCTGACAATCATTTTGAGACAGCTCAATAGTTGCAGAGTTTATTATTCTTAAATGACTATAGGTTGCAAAGACTATAAAAGGAAAGAATAGAAGTAGGCATAATGATTTACATAGAGAAATTTTCTGCTGCCATATGCTGCGAATAATAAACTCTTCTGATAGATAGGATAGCTTAATGTCAGACCTGGTAGTCCGTTCTCCTAGAAATAACTTGGCTTTATACAGCAGTTTGCCCTGCCATAGATAGTCTTTTGAATATCCATGTTTCTCCCATTCTTGGGCAGACTGCTCAATTCTTTGTTTCTGGTGAATGAATTCCCACTGTTGGTTGAGCCAGTCACGTAGTTCTTTCCAGTGTTGAATAAGAGCCTCATGGGCAACTTCTACCATTTCAACTTGCTGTTGGTTAGCAGAGGTTACTAGGATCCAAACACCGGGGCGGGCAAATTGATGGATGATGTTGCGGACTTTGGGTTCGTCACCCTTTTCGGTGATGAGTTCTGAAAGGGTTGCGCGGCGGCGGGTGGCGGTTTTATCGTCGTTGAGTTGGATGAGAGAGAGGAAAATGCAGCGAGCGATCGCTTGCTCGTCTTCCGAGAGGCTGTTGTAAATGCGTTGGGCTTCAGTGGCCACAGCACCACCTACGCCGCCGATGCGTTCTAGGGTGTCCACAGGTTCGATACCTTGGCGCAGACCTTCCCAAATTTGGGTGAGAGCAAATTGCAGCAGAGGCAACGCGCCTTCCTGACCTTGGGCTTCGTGGACGAGGAGCTGCACCGTGGCTTTATCCAATTCATATCCCGCTTGTTGAGCCGGGGCAGCGATCGCCACCGCTAGGTCGTCCGGGGTCATGCTGGGCACCAGAAACCCTTGGGACGAGAACAGTTGGTTGAGTTGGGGATGTTGTTGGGTGGCTCCGAGGAAATCGCTGCGCATAGTAATGATGACCGAAACCTGCTGGGCGCGATCGCAGGCAGCTACCAGCAAATTGTCCACAAAGGCGCGCCGTACCTGCTCGTCATCACAGAGGGTATAGAGTTCTTCGAACTGGTCAACCAGCACAATCAGCGGCAGGGCATCAATATCGGGAAAGACCCCAGCAATGCGGCGAAGACCCTCGTGCTGTTGATTGGATGCGGTTTGTAAAAGAGCTGCCTGAAACTCATCAGCCTTAGCGATGGGGGTGGCATCCTGGGTAACAATGCGGGCCAACACAGTGGCCAATGCTTCTAGGGGATGGGTACCAGGAGTGAGCACCGCCACCCTAGCGCGATCGCGCCCTGGCAAGGGTTGGCGACCCAGCGCTGGGATCAGCCCCGCCCGCGCCAAGGAGGATTTGCCCGAGCCAGAGGGGCCATAAATGGGCAGGAGGCGAATGGTGTCTGGAGTGTTGTGTAGCGATTGGAACCGTTGCCAGAGGTCTTGGATATGGCGATCGCGGCCAAAGAAGCGATCGCCATCAGCCTCCCGAAACGCCTTGAGCCCCTGGTAGGGATTGTCGCCTAGAGTTGCTGTAGACCGGGGCGGCTCCTTTTCCGTGGGCAACTGGGACAGATAGACCGTCACCTGACCAATCGCCATCCCGCCCGTCATACTGCCAATGACCTGACCTTCGTTTTGGGATGCGGTCTGTTGGATGGTGGTGTGATCCAAACCGAGTGGGCTGTCTGACCTGGGAACCGGGTCAGCGTCTGGCGCAGCCGTCATGGCGGACTCCTGGGTAGTGTTTCCTGTTTTCAGGATGCCCTCATACTTAGCCCTTCCCTAACAGAGTTAACAATTGCATACAAGTATTAATACTTAGGTTACAGAGCTTAGAGGTTGATGCCGCCTTGCACGTTGCCATCAATACGGCCAATGGCTTTGCCCCCAGTCATTTGACCAATCACCTGCCCTTGGTTGTCGGTTATGGTTTGGTTCACTTGCACCGAACCGGACGGCACCGGATTCTCCTGCAAAATTTGGGCGATCGCAGCGGCCAACTCCGGATCATTCTGCAGCAGATCCGCCAATTCTTCCCGGAGAAACTGTTGACGGCCCTCGCTTGTGGGGTTAGCGGCTACCTGTTCAGCAGCAATCCGGGCAGACTCCTTAGCCTCCAATTTAGGCCTTAGTTTTTCCCAAATTTTCTTCGTGGTTGCCCAGGTATCCTGACCAATGTCTGCCGAGGCACTTTCAGCGGCCTTGAGCAAAAAGGGTAGACAGGGACTCAACAACGCTGTCAGGGCTATGATGTCCATAATATTGTCCTCAAAGGGTTTTACAGGCAGGGCGCGACGCCGCCTACTAAACTAGAGAGCCGGCACACTGATTTAAAGCTTCCCACCCCCTACCCTTATTGTCGCAAATCGCACCCTATCTTTCCAGAAAACCATACCGGTCACGTCCAGAAATCTAGCACCGATGACAATGATCAACGGGCGATCGCTTGCGTTAGCCTCCCCACAACAACAGCCACCCTAAGCCACCAAAAACCCCAAGGACTAAGATATCTGAACCATGAAAGGTGAGGGAGCAATGGTTAGCCAGGTTGATAACAGCCATTGCTAATACAAAAACCATAGGATCTCTCCACGGCATCCAGTTCACTCGCTACATTCTGGGTTAATCGAGCCAACAGACGTTTCAAGTCTGGCGTTGCTGAATTAGAGTATGAACTTCTAGCTAAAAGCCCTGAAACTCTATTCAACATGGTGCAGAATCATACTGCTATTCAGCAACACCTGATTTTTTAAGCCTTACTCACAGTTGATCATCCAGGGAATGCCAAATTTATCGATCGCCATACCGAATCGTTGTGCCCAGAAGGTTTTTTCTAAGGGCATCTGAATGCTGCCGCCTTCCGATAGAACTTGAAAGATGGTCTCGGCTTGGTCTGGATCAGGAATTTGCAGTGAAACCGAGAATCCTTTAGGCATCTCATAGCTTCCGGGAGGGCAATCTGATCCCATAATGGCCCAGTTGTCCAAGGTAAGTTGAGTGTGCATGATCTTAGCACCCCATTCCGGTGGTACATCAGCTTCGGCAGGCGAACCAGCAAACGGCATCATAGCACAAAGGTCTCCACCCAAGACTTGGTGATAAAACGTGAAGGCTTCCTCGCATTGTCCATCAAAAAACAGGTAAGGATTAACTTGCATAACGGTTTCCTCTTTTTTCAATAAAACGTGTGGCATGGATTATGACGTAGCGAAAAGGGCCCACTGGCAACATGTCATCGGCTCAACTAACATGGCTAATACCAGCAAAGATAAACATGGAGGCGATCGCAATCTGACCACAGGTACGATAGTTCGTCGGTTTTGACAGAACTTGCTTCGACAAAGCAGCGATCGCGAAGGTTGCCAACAGGACAATTAAAACAGCCATAGCTCATGGGATAGACAACTTTCCCTCAGTAGCACAGACATTTTCCAGTAACAACCTCGGAACCGTCTCGGAACTGTAGCTAGAAGGCCTTAGCATTGAACTGAGACCAAGTGGTTCGATCTAGACGATAAACAGAACAGTCATCATCACCAAAGCGTCGATGCTCCAAAAACTTGAAGCCAAAGCGCTGATAAAAGCGGTGGGCGCGGGTATTACTGGTCAATGGATCAATCAGAACAGCCGTTACGTCAGGGTTGGCAAAGCAGCGGGATAGAGCTATCTGCATCATGATGGTGCCGTAGCCCTTGCCCAACGCTGTAACCTCCCCTATCCAAATGTCGATCGCCCGCAGATGGTCAGGCACATCACCCCAGTAGTGGCTATCTTCTTCAGCAGGATCAATGATTTGAACAAAACCAATGGGGTGACCCTCTAGCTCTGCAATCCACTGCTCACGCCAAGTGGGAGTGTGGGCTAGCTCCACCTCCCAACCCCAGTCGTCACCGCCGTGACTAGCGATGATGTGGGGCTGGGCATCCCAATGACGGAGAAGAGCCGCGTCAGCAAGGGTAGCGGGCCGCAAAGCTATGATGCCGGACTCAGACATGGTGGTCACCTGCTGGCGTAACATCAGCTAACTACTCAACCATATTAGTTCAATTGTACTATAGCGAGATTGTACGACATAAATCTTTACACATGGGTTGAGAGAGGGTGGTTGGGCAAAACGGACAAGATGTTCAGACCATTTCTTCCATTGAGCTTGGCAGTATCAGGTAAAGCAGAGAATCATAGGTACAATTTAAGAACGTTGCGGTGTCTTCGATGCAAACCACCACGCTCTATGACCAAGATTTTTACGCCTGGACTCAGCGCCAGGTTGAACTGTTGCGCTCAGGTCAACTAGGCGAGCTCGACATTAAAAATCTAATTGAGGAGATTGAGTCATTGGGGCGACAAGAGCGGCAGGAGTTGCAGAACCGATTGGGAGTGCTGCTAGGACACCTGCTCAAGTGGCACTGCCAGCCCGAGGCTCGATCTAAGAGCTGGGTTTACACTATCCGAGAGCAGCGCCGGAAAATTCAGCGCCACCTGAAAGACAACCCGAGCTTGAAACCCTATTTAACCGAGGCTATTGGTGTTGGCTATGAAGACGGTCTAGATCTGGTAGGTCGAGAAACATCCCTCGACCCTGAACAACTTCCCCAATCTTGCCCGTTCTCTGAGACAGAAATTTTTGAATCACCGATAGCCTGGCAACCCTAGAAGGTGAAGCGTCCCAGGAACGTGCCGAGTAGCGCTCCCTCCGTTTGAGGAAAAAGTGACAGTACAGGTTTCCTAGTGATGCCGCTACCCAAGCCTCAGTGAACGGTAGTGCTCAAGATGTCATACTGCCTATCACTAGAACCCTTAAGGATCAGGAGTCCCATTCCGCTGCCCAACGAACAAAGGATGCCGAGGAAAAATAAACTATAGAATCGGGATGGCCAGCAATGATTTGATTTCTGACTTCATCATACGTATCACGATTAGCATCCCTAAACAATGGTGGTGTAAAACTTACACTCGTCATAAGGCTACCTAAGCTAGGCATTTGTCCATTCAAGATATTTGTAATTGCACTCGCTTCTAATCTGTAACTGCCAAGACTTCCCTGTCCACAACTAAGTTCTGGTCGTCTTTCAGTTGTGGATAGATTAAATGTGTAGTTATACGTACAGGTGGTTGATGCTGACTGAGAAACTGTTCTTGCTGGTGTGATCGTCCGCCATTCCATCTCTACGTAAGGTACTCTCTCTCTTCGATAATTAGTAAAGGGTACCGGTACATTTGCACAAATACCCAAACGGCAATGCCGTTCCATACGCACATCGGGATAGGGGACTTCTACCCATCGCCATTTATCAACTGGCACATGCTCTCTTACTTCAGGAATGTTCACACTCCAAGTGTGTCTGGCTTGCACTCTAGCAACAAGA
>RECH01000241.1 GCA_007694125.1 Leptolyngbya sp. DLM2.Bin15 | reverse complement strand
AAGCAGTTTAGCCCCCACATTCAATCCCCCGATCAATGCCCAGCCATTATTGAGTTGGAGCAACTGCGCACCGCTCTTAAGCCCCAAACCCTCCGCTTGCTCACCACCTGGGTCGATGGCAAAACCTCGATCCGGCAAATGGCCCGCTACCTCAACCGCGATATTCTCCATGTTGCCCGGGCCATCTATCCCTACGTCAAACGGGGCTTTGTGCAAATCAACCCGCCCATTGCAGGCAAAACCAAGCAGGGAGAGCTATCGCTGCCGGAGGATCGCCATGTCCCTCGGATTGTCTGCATTGATGACAGTGCTACGATTCGTAAAGCTGTAGAATTTATCCTGAATCATCAAGGCTATGAAGCAACAGGAATTAGCAATCCCATCAAGGCCCTAAGCTTAGTGTTTCAACTTAAGCCTGATTTGATCCTTTGTGACATTGCCATGCCGGAACTGGATGGTTATGAGATCTGCGCCATGCTGCGCAAGTCAACCGCCTTCCGCCAAACGCCCATCGTCATGCTGACCGGCAAAGATGGCTTCATTGATCGGGTGAAGGCCCGCATCGTCGAAGCGACGGATTACCTCACCAAGCCCTTCGGAGCTAGCGAACTGACCACCATCGTCGAAAAATATGTGGGATTTGGGCAGCCCGATCGCCCTGATCCTCAGGAACTACTTGCGGAAGCTGTGGAAGATGAACTAGACATCGACCTGACCCAATCTGCCTCTGTGTCATCCCGCCCGTAAACTTGCATGATCATCATCAAAATTGCATTATCGTAGTCTTACGTGGTAGCAAACATCATAACTAAAGGAATCCCTCCCTTTAGCATTCGCGGTTAGCCGATAGGGAAACATAATGAGTACAGTTTTGGTGGTGGAAGATAGTGTGACCCAACGAGAAATGATTACTGACCTTCTCAAAGGCAGCGGTCTCAACGTCACCATCGCAAGCGATGGCGTGGAAGCACTCGAACAAATTCAGGGGCATCGTCCAGATCTAGTTGTGCTAGATATTGTCATGCCGCGAATGAATGGGTACGAAGTTTGTCGCCGCCTGAAAGCCGATCCAAAAACACAGGATGTGCCCGTTGTGATGTGCTCATCTAAAGGAGAGGAGTTCGATCGCTACTGGGGCATGAAACAGGGCGCAGATGCATACATTGCCAAACCGTTTCAACCGACCGAGTTGGTTGGAACCGTAAAGCAATTGCTGCGAGGGTAAGTCACGCGAAACATTAGGCAAGTGCAATGATCAGTAACCCAGACTTTTTAACGGGTAGAGGACAAGATCAAGACCAGGTTCCTGAATTTCAGGAGTTGGAAAGCCCCGAAGGTGAGCTTCACCTTAAGTTTTATGTGACATCTGGCGACGAATTTGCCCTCCCCGCCATTGGCATTCGGGAGGTGATTTCCACGTCTCCCGATCGCATTACCCCCATTCCGAACGTTTCTCCCCTACTATTAGGTACCCTCAACGTGCGAGGGCGTGTCATCTGGGTGGCTGACTTAGGTCAGTTTTTAGGTGATTCTGCGCCCCTGAGTACTGACCGCTCAGAAATTCATGTCATTGCAGTTGAAGACCAAGACACTATGCTAGGCTTAGCGGTTGACAAAATCATTGGCATGGATTGGCTAGACATTGACGAAGTACAGATGCCAACCAATGTTCCTGACAGCATGGCCCCCTTCCTGCGAGGGGAATGGATGACGGAGGGGGATAGCAACCGGTTGCTTCGGTTACTCGATCAGATTGCAATTCTGCGATCAGCACGATGGGCAGCATAAACCAGTCGATTATTTGACACTTGCACGGGCAGGAGAATGCACATGGGATCAGGTACTGATTACGCGCAGGCATATCAACGCGCTGAGCGAGCATACTTACAGGGTAGCTATCAAGAGGCGGCCGATATTATCGATCAACTGGCAGTCGATTATCCCGAAGATCCAAACGTACTGCTGCTGCGTGGGCATATTTATTGCTACGGGCTCCAGCGTTATGATGTCGCTCAGCAGGAATATCAATCTGTCCTAGGTCTCACCTCGGACACACAGTATATGGACTACGCGAACGATGGGTTGGCCTATGCTAGCCAGTTTGTTGGCGAGGTGAGCAGCGGTGCGGGAGACGCGCAGTTTGATGACATTGACAGCGACTTTTCTGGCACGGTTCAAGAGCCCTTCGAGTCCTATGCGACGGGAACGAACGGCAGTGCGAGTTATGTTGACTCAGACTCGGATGAGGGTTTCAGCTTCGACTCGGTCGATTTTGACTCCCTCGGTAATGCGGGACTAGACGACGATGAGGCGATCGCTGACTTTGGAGCCAGTGGGTTTGATCCTGGGGTTGTGCAGGATTTCGCTGATCCCTTTGCAACCGGTGGTGATCCCTTTGGGGCAAGCGGCAGTCCTTCTGATTTTGCCGATCCCTTTGGGGCAGAAATGGGCGATCGCGGTGACGACACCCATCCTCGCCTAGATGACACCTTTATTCCGCCCCATGTGGATAGTTCAGACGATAGCTATTCTAGCGGCAGGATGGAATCCAGCGGTGGCATATCCTTGCCCCAAGGCTCGGATGATGAAACCCTGTTTATGGGATCGGCAGACGACCTAGACGACGATTTTGGGGCAGAGCCATCCTACGACTATGAGGCTCCCCCGTCTGGCTATGGCAATACCCCCGACTACGACGATGAGCGCACCTTTGTGTCATCCGAGACGGGTGGGTTTACCCTGGGAGAGATGGAGGGGAATGACTTTCCCACCAGCGATGATCCCCTAGCGTCGGGGCGATCGTCTGGCAGCATGGGCGGCGGCATTGACTTTTTAGATGAGTTTGATGAGTTTGACGACCTAGGCAGCATTCCAGACTTCGATCTAGACGACAACTCAGCCGGGCTAACCAGTCCCTCGATCGGTAGTGCTGATTTTGGTCTGTCCAGCGGTGGAACCTCGTCGTCGATCAGCGGCACGGCCTTTGACTTTGACAGCGGTGAAGACCAGTCCCTCATCCAGGAAGACGAGATCTTTAGCATCGGTATATCGGAACCGCTACCGACCTTCACAGGCGATAGCCAAGGCGATGAGCCCGAAGTCAGCGTTGAGCAGGGGCCCTTCGCCTTTTTGGAAAATGCACCCATCCCTAGTAAGCGGCTGTTGGTGTCGGGTTTGACCGGTGCCGCCTCCGCCTTTGCGGTTGCGGTCGCCACCTTTGTCACCGCAACGGTCATCCAAGATGCTGACTCCGCTGCCACAGGACGCTTGCGCATGAGCGGTCTCGTGATGGCGCTGGTGGGGGGTGCCACAGGTTTTGGCGTATCGATGGTGTTATCTGGCGCGGCCAATAAACCCATTGAGCGATCGGTGGATGATCTGCGCAAGCAGTTTCACTCCGTGTCCCAAGGTAACTTCAATGCTCGGGCAACCGTCTATTCTGAAGATGAATTTGGGCAGTTGGCCAACGGCTTCAACCAAATGGCGCGGGTGATTCTCACCACCACGAGTGAGGCGCAGCGCAAGGCGGAAGAGCAGGAACAGGCCAAGGAAGATCTACAACGCCAAGTGATTCGCCTCCTAGATGATGTGGAAGGAGCAGCTCGGGGTGACCTAACCGTCCAGGCTGAGGTGACCGCGGACGTGCTCGGCGCAGTTGCTGATTCCTTTAACCTAACGATTCAAAACCTGCGAGACATTGTGCAGCAGGTGAAGGCCGCCGCCAAACAGGTGAACAAGGGATCGACGGAAAACGAAATTTTCGCGCGATCGCTCTCCTCCGACGCTTTGCGGCAGGCTGAGGAGCTAGCGGTGACCCTCAACTCGGTGCAGGTGATGACCGACTCGATTCAGCGGGTGGCAGAAAGCGCCCGAGAAGCCGAGGAAGTAGCGCGTTCAGCATCGGCAACTGCCTTGAAAGGTGGGGAAGCGGTGGAACGGACGGTGGCTGGTATTTTGCAAATTCGGGAAACCGTGGCAGAAACCACCCGCAAGGTGAAGCGCCTGGCAGAATCATCCCAAGAAATTTCCAAAATTGTGGCGTTGATTTCTCAGATCGCCTCTCGAACCAACCTCTTGGCCTTAAACGCCAGTATTGAGGCAGCACGAGCCGGGGAAGCGGGGCGCGGATTCGCGATTGTGGCAGATGAAGTGCGACAGTTGGCGGATCGGGCGGCAAAAGCCTCGAAAGAGATTGAACAGATCGTCTTGCAAATTCAAAGTGAAACCGGCTCGGTGATGACCGCCATGGAGGAAGGTACCCAGCAGGTGATTGAAGGAACGCGCTTGGCGGAACAGGCCAAACGTGCTCTTGAGGACATTATTCAGGTATCCAACCGGATTGATGTGCTCGTGCGATCGATTACTGCCGATACGGTGGAACAAACCGAAACCTCCCGAGCCGTGGCTCAGGTGATGCAATCGGTGGAGCTAACGGCCCAGGAAACCTCCCAAGAAGCCCAGCGGGTGTCTGCCTCTCTGCAAAGTCAGTTGAGTGTGGCACGAGATCTACTGAATTCTGTTGAACGATTCCGGGTTGAATAGCCGGGTGGAGGCTGGGCTCTAGTCCAGTTCACCTCTTCCCCATAGCAGATGCACAGGTGTTTTGGCATCTATGTCATGTACTACTAGACTCCCCCTGATGTCGATTTAGGGGCGATCGGGTACATTAAAGCCAATAAGTTTATTCGATTCAGTTCTTCCTCTTGGAGCCTCCTCGGCCAACGACGAGGAAAAGCTGAGCGATCGCCTCCCTGATTTTTTTGTCACCACCGCCAGATAGTCTAGAGGAATACTGCTATGAGTACGCAGTCTGAACAGCAACAGCGGATCATGGGCTACTTTATTGAGGAGGCCAAGGATCACCTCAATACGATTGAGACGGGTTTGCTGAATCTGCAAACTACCATCGCAGATTCCGAGATGGTCAATGAAGTGTTTCGGGCTGCCCACTCCGTTAAGGGGGGAGCCGCCATGCTGGGGCTAGGCAGCATCCAAAAAACATCCCACCGGCTAGAAGATTATTTCAAGGTGTTGCGGGAATGCCCCGTTCAGGTTGACCAAAAACTCGAAAGCTTGTTCCTGCGAGTCTTTGACAGCCTACAAGAGCTGATCGACCAATTGCAGGGCCCCTTTGGTCTCACGGAGGATAAGTCCGATGAGGTCATGGCCAATGTTGAACCCGTGTTTGCGGCTCTCAATGAACATCTCAACAACCTGGTGAGTGCCAGTGGTGGAGCCCCTCCCGAGGAAGTGGATCTATCCGTTGGAGCCGTTGCGACGCCAGCCCCAGCCCCTCAGCGTGCTGCCCCTCAGGAGGAAAGCGCCCTACAACTGGTCTTCCAAAGCGATATACCGGTACATTTGCGCTCCATGCTGCAACTCTTCAAGCAGCCGGATCAAGCAGATAGCCGCCAAGCGCTTCAAGATATGTGTCGCACCCTCTCCCAAGCTGGCGAGCAGTTTGATTTGAATGCTTGGTGCCAGCTTTTGGATCATGCCAGACGAGCGATCGCCCATACAGACAACACCTACAGAACCCTAGCTCCGATCTTGATTAAGGAGTTAAAGCAAGCCCAGGAGCTGGTGCTCACCGGACGGTCAGAGCAAATCACCTGTAGCGATGCCTTGGCCGACCTGGTGCCCGCTACCTTACCAGAGCTAGACCTAGACTTTGGGGAAGCGCTTGATATTGACGCTGATCTGGACAGTCTCTTTGCGGACAATGAGCCTGCCAATATTACCGAATCGACGGATCTGGATTTCCTCACCGCGACGGATACCCTACCATCTTCATCCGGCTTCCTGTCCTTTGATGACATGGCTGATCTAGATTTGGGAGGTGCATCCTCAACAGAAACCAGCAACTTGGAGGATGACTGGTTCACGGAGAGTGCTGACAGCAACGAAACGGCTGACGCTTCAACCTCTATGACCGCTGATGGCCAGCCTGGAGATGGCCTAGACCTCATTGACGCCCTAGATGACGATCCCAATGCTCTTCGTTCCGTAGAGCAGGCTGGCCCTGAGGTGGGAGCGGCAGAACTCAACACCCTAGCAGACTTGTTTGAAGGAGAGTCTATTGACCTCGGGTGGCAGGAAGAGGTCGTGGCAGCAGATGCGGGGTTTGAGGATGCTCTAGAGCCGGAGCCTGCGAATGATTTCTCTGACCTGTTATTTGATCCTCTAGAAGCCACGGATGCCAGCTCTACAGGCTCAGAGGCGATCGCTGCCGACAACGCTGATCCGTCACCTGTGTCATTGGATGGCCTACCTAATTTCGAGGCTACGTTCATCCAGGGCGACACCCAAGATGAGTCCCTAGGCATGGATCTGGATGCTGGTGATACGTCGCAGACATCCTCCCTGGACTTCCTGAACGACCTCACTGAAGGGGATGATGATTCGGATAATTCGTCCTTTGACATCGATTTATTTGGTGACTCTGACACCTCCAGCTCGTCAGACGTTGATTTATTTGGCGACTCTGGAACCTCCGACCTTGATGCCTCCGACTTGTCTACCGGAGACTTAGACTTCCTCGATGGGCTGGAAGAGTCAGGGGATGATCGGAGCCTGGGTTTAGATGATCTGCTCACCTCCCATGAGACCCACGACCCTGATGGGGTAGAGAGTCACCCACAGGATGACGCCTCTACCCCGTCGCCCGTTCTCTCTAATCTCGATGACGAGATGGGTGACCTCGACGCCATGTTCAACGAAGACTCATCGGATCGCGGTCTTGCCTCGCTCGAAACGGATTTGTGGGGTGACCTAGATAGCAGCGATGACGCCTTGTTGACCAATTTTCTGGACGATAATCTCGATGATACGGGCGCTAGCGACGTTTCCCTCACAGACATGGAAGGGGCAGAGACCTCCCTGGAGCCTGATGCTAACTTCCCCGACGACCTAGACGTCGCGCGCGCAGATACAAACGAGCTGTCTGCCGAGGATGAACTAGACAACCTCTTCGACGAAGCCGATGAACCGGGATCTGAGGCAGAGACGGATCTCTGGATCACGGAATCATCTGAAGAGTCCTCCTCTACGGCCCTTGACTCTGCCGAGGGAGAGGATGCACTGGATCTTGATCAACTCTTGGATGATTCCCAAGGTGATGCATCTCAGGATGATGCGTCCCAAGGTGAGTTTGAGAGCTGGTTAACCGAGTCAGGAACAGAGGACGATGACCAGAGCCTGGGAGATCTGTTTGGTGATAGTGATGATGATTTGGCGGTTGACCTAGATCACGACCTGCCTGATGAGCTAACGGATACCCGTGAGACAGCCTTAGATGGGCTGGATCTAGATCTGGGTTTGGATCTTCCTTCAGGGGCGATCGCCTCCGAGGAAACGACGGGTATGGACTTGTTTGAGCAATCAGTCACCGCCAATCCTGATGCGTTTGTGGCCGATCTCTTTAGCGATGATGATGACCTGCCTGCCACAGAAGCTAGTGCTTTCCAAGAGGACAACGACCTCAATCTGGCAGAATTAGATTTTGACCTAGGCACCTTTGGGGATGGGGCGGACGTAGAGGGGAATGACCCCTTCAGCTTCGACGAGATGCCAACCTCCAGCGCCGCATCTCCTGCAGAGGAGGACGAGTTAGATCTGAATGCTCTAGATCAGTTTTTAGACGATGAGGCATCGGAACCGGAGGACTCTTCCAACCCTCCAGAAGCGATCGCTGCGGGCAATTTTGATCTGAACCATGTCTTCGATCTAGACGACAACGAACCAGACGCCTTCACCGACAGTTTTGACGATAGCTTTGACGATAGCTTTGCAGACCTAGATAGTTTGCTGGATGAAGAGCCTTCTACATCTGCCACCGATGACGATGACTTTGCGGATTTAGATGCCCTTCTAGATGACACGCCCACAGCCATCCCCAGTGCCTCAGCAACGACCCAAGATGACTTTGCCGACCTAGATGCTCTCTTAAATGACGACGCCCTAGATACCTCCTCCAGCGAGGGCGTGACCGAGAGCGGTGACGATGACTTCAGCGACTTCGACGATCTCGAAAAACTCCTCGAAGATGCAGACAACACCCTAGGCGGGCCACCGACCAGCAAAGGCGTTCGACGTTCTTCTCCCGCAACCACCAGCCGCCGAACGGTGCGTCGGGGGCAGAGCGACCAAACCATGCGGGTTTCGGTCAGAAATCTTGATAACCTCAATAACCTGATTGGGGAACTGGTCGTTAACCGTAACAGCCTGGAGCAAACCCAAGAACGGCTGCGGCAGTTTCTCGACAATCTGCTCTACCAAGTGCAGCAGTTAAGCGACGTGGGACAACGGATGCGGGATCTCTACGAGCGATCGCTGCTGGAAAGCTCCCTGCTCTCTAGCCGCAAGGGGCATTTTGGTGGAGGAGCAGCCGCACCTCAAAATGATGCTCAACATGCCACAGGAGCAAATTTTGACGCCCTAGAAATGGATCGCTTCACGGGCTTCCACACCCTCTCCCAGGAGATGATCGAACTGATTGTGCGTGTACGGGAGTCCGCCTCGGATATTGACTTCGTGGTGGATGAAAGCGATCAAATTACTCGCACCTTCCGCCAAGTCACCACTCAACTGCAAGAAGGGCTAACCCGCTCTCGCATGGTGCCCTTCGCCCAAACTGCTGATCGCCTGCCCCGAGCTGTACGGGATATTTCGCTGAAATGTGGCAAGCAGGCGGAGTTGGTGGTAGAAGGTCGGGACACGCTCATCGACAAGATGATTCTGGAGTCGCTGTATGACCCCATGACCCACTTGGTCAACAATGCCATCACCCACGGTATTGAAACGCCGGAAGAACGCGTTGCAGCGGGCAAGCCTCCGCTTGGGCGTATCACCATTCGCTCCTTCCACCAAGGCAACCAAACGGTGATCTCGATTAGTGATGACGGAGCAGGCATTGACTCGGAGCGGGTGAAAGCCAAGGCCATGCAGAAAGGCTTGGTGACCCCCCAAGAGGCGAGGGAGATGACCCGTTTGGATGTCTACGATCTGCTCTTCCATTCTGGGTTTACCACCCGCGATAAGGCCGATGACTTTGCTGGACGTGGGGTGGGTATGGATGTGGTGCGTACTAACCTTACGGAAATTCGAGGAGCCATCAACACCGACTCGACCCTCGGCAAAGGCACAACCTTCACCATTCGCCTACCCCTCACCCTTAGTATTTCGAAAGCCCTATGCTGCATTAGCAATCGTGCCCGCATTGCCTTTCCGATGGATGGGGTGGAAGACATGCTGGATGTGCCCCGCGATCGCATCCAAACCGATAGCGAAGGTCGCTCCTGCATTACCTGGCGGGAAATGCTGCTGCCCTTCCAGCCGCTCTCGGAACTGCTTAGCCATAACCGCAGCCTAGGACGAGGCAGTGTCTACGGCGGCAGCCAGGAAGATGAAATGGTGTCGGTGATTGTGCTGCGTAGTTCTGGCAATTTCCTAGCCCTCCAGGTCGATCAGGTTCTCGGCGAACAGGAAATTGTGATCAAGCAACTGGAAGGGCCGGTGCCTAAGCCCGTAGGGATTGCTGGGGCAACGGTGCTCGGGGATGGACGGATTATGCCCATTGCCGATGTGCTGGAACTCATTGATCTCTCCATGGGACGCATCCGCCGCGATTCGGGCAGCTCTCTCTGGACGAAAGATGACCTCACGACTCCAGATACAACGCCGAGTAAGAGTGAGCCAACGGTGCTGATTGTGGATGACTCCATTACCGTCCGCGAGCTGCTGTCCATGACCTTTAATAAAGTGGGCTATCGGGTTGAGCAAGCCCGTGATGGTCAGGAAGCTTGGGAAAAACTGCGATCGGGGCTGCCCTGTGATCTCGTCTTCTGTGACATTGAAATGCCGCGCATGGATGGGCTAGAACTCCTCTCCCGCATCCAGAAAGACCCCAGTCTCACGGATCTTCCCATCGCCATGCTGACCTCCCGAGGAGCCGATCGCCACCGGCAAATGGCCATCACCCTCGGAGCCAAGGGCTACTTCACCAAGCCTTACCTAGAAGAAGCGCTGCTAGATGCAGCTCAGCGGATGTTGAAAGGTGAGGTGTTGGTGGGGCCGGCTAGCTAGACACTCTGGGGCAGAAATTGCGGTAGAAGTTGCGGTAGAAGTTGCCCTTCTGGCGTTCCCTTCGGCTTCGCTCAGGGAACGCTGGGTGGGGGTTTGGCTTTCGCTCAGGGAACGCTGGGTGGGAATGCTAGGTGGGGTTGTGGCTTCGGCTTCGCTCAGCCAGCCTAGTCCCTGAAATCATGAGCGCCATAGGGTTGATGCCGTGTCAAGAATCAGCGCTGCGCTATCATCCGCAGACAGTCCCGTCACATCCACGGTGTAGACCGGCCCTAGATGGCGCTTGAGCGCGTGGGCATAGGTGTGATCGTAGTAGTCCAAGATCACCTCACAGGCCTCGGGCAAGCGATCGCTCTGGAGATGGGCAACGGCAGTCTGGGTGCGCTGACCGCCCAGCCGTTTATGCAGGCGCTCAGTTGCGGCAATCAGGTCGGCGATGGGCGCTACCTGATAGACCGCCACCAAGATTGCTACCCGTTCGGCCCGCGATCGCTCCACCTGAATCATTGGAGCCCGGAGCATTTGTTCAAACAACTCATGGGGAATACGGCAGAGACCAATCCGGCGACTTTCCGCTTCAATCCACACAGGGCGATCGGGGGGAAGCTGCTGCAGGGCGATCGCCATCCGGTTTTCAAACTGCTCATTAGATGGTTGAGCTGGCAGCCCCAGAGAGCCGAAGCTGCTGCCCCGATGGCTGGCCAAGTGCTCTAGATCCAGCATCGGTTCACCTCGACGGGCGATCGCCTGTAGACTATCGGTTTTTCCCGTCCCGGTCATGCCGCCCAGCAGGATCATCGGTCGTGGTGTGGTGCAGCAGGCCTGGGCCCAGCGACGAAATCCCTTATAGCCCAAGGTCAGAGTAGTCACCTGGAAGCCGGCTGTTTCCAACAGCCAAGCGACAGAGCCACTGCGCATTCCGCCCCGCCAGCAATGCACCCGCACCACCCGATCGGGGGCGAGCTGTTTGGCAGCGGCCACCAACGCAGCTAGCTTGGGGCCCGCGATCGCCAGCCCCAGTTCCACCGCCGCATCTCGACCTTGGTGTTTGTAGCAGATTCCCACCTGAGCCCGTTCCTCATCAGAAAACAGCGGCAGGTTGGCAGCACCGGGTATGTGACCACGAGCATACTCAGCGGGGCTGCGCACATCCAAGATGGCCCCCGGAGCATGGAGAAAAGCAATGGCATCAAGACTGGTGGGCATGGCAGAGGCGACCGTTGAACCTAGGGACGTACCGTGATTGGCGGCTGCTCCGATCGGGGCAGGACTCGACCAATGCAGCGAGAGGCATAGCCCATGGTTTGCAAAGCATCAACACAGGCGATCGCTTGCTGGTCGGGCACTGCTGCCAGCAGCCCTCCCGAGGTTTGGGGATCAAACAACAGGGGCATCAGATGGGCGGAGGCGGGTTCCTGAACCTGAAGGTGGGGCAGAGCAGCCCAGGAGTTTTGGGCATCTAAGGAGCTACGGATCTGGGTGGGCAACAGGTCATCCACTCCCAGTAGGCGCGGCAGGGTGTGAAGCTGCAATTCTACCGCCACGTGAGAGGCCTGGACGAGGTTGAGCAGATGCCCGGCTAGGCCAAAACCGCTGACGTCGGTACAGGCCGTCACCCCATGGTGGCGCAAGACGGCGATCGCCCCCTGGTTGGACTGCAGCATGGAGGCGATCGCCCCTTCAATCCAGCGCCCCTTGGCCTGTCGGCGCATATCCGCCGCAAACAGTAAGCCCGTACCCAGCGCTTTCGTGAGAATCAACGCTTGCCCTGGCCGGAGCCCTTGGTGGCACCAGAGGTCTTGACGCGCCGCCAAACCATTGCAGGTTAATCCTAGAGCGAGGCGATCGCCCTCACTGGTGTGACCGCCAATCAAGGAGGCTTGAGCAGCATTGAGAACCGTCACCACCCCAGCCAGCAGGTGATAGAGGGTTTCTTCCTGATGCTGAGGTGGCAGGGGCGGCAGGGTGGCGATCGCCAAGGCACTCTGGGGAGTGGCTCCCATGGCCCAGAGATCATTGAGGCAGTGGTGAGCGGTAATCTGGCCGGCAAGGAATGGGTCATCCACCAGCGCCGGTAGGTAATCCACCGTTTGCACCAGAAGGCGATCGGCGGGAATCTGGATCACCGCTGCATCATCTGCCCCTAGACCTACCTGCACGGTCTCTGGGTTAGTCAGGGAATAGGTTTGGTGCAGACGGGCCAGCGATCGCCCCAGCGTTGCTCCCCCCACCTTAGCGCCACAGCCCAGGCAGCGCATGGCATCCTTGTCTATGGCAGCGTCTAGCGATCGCCCCATGGGTTGCCCCACCGATCGCCCTACCGATCGCTCCATGGATGCAACCGGCAACTGGGCAAACTGCTCCATGAATGTCCTATCAATGTGATCTTTCCAGCGCCACAGCCAGCGGTAGGGGCCTAGCCCCCAACGACCGCGAGAAGCCACGGCTTGCCCGTCTCCGGTGCCAATCAAGATCAAAAATTCTTGCTGGGGATAGTAGGGCTGAAGGGACTTCCCTAGGAGCGATCGCCGCAGATTGTTGACTAAAGGCTGCCCCTGACGCACCGCAAAAACTCCTGCCTTGGGCCGCGGATGGTTGATCTGAGTTGCCATGTCGCCCGCCGCAAAAACCTGGGGATGGGACACCGACTGCAGATAAGCATTCACCTGCAGAAATCCTCGTTCATCCGTAGCTAAGCCCGACTGGGCCAGCCATGGGGCCGCCGAAGCTTGGGTCACCCAGAGGATGCGATCGCAATCTAGCTCAAAACTGCCTGAACCGATGAGTCGTCCTGGCAACACTTGGTTCACCGTCACGCCCAAGTGCACCTGAATACCCCGCTGCTTCAAGATCTGCAGCATCTGTTGCCGCACCCAGCGATCGCGTCCTTCCAAGATCTCTGGGCCGCGATGCACGAGATGTACTTGCACCTGAGGCACCTGCCCCGCCTCTCGATAGAGGCGACTGAGGTGAGTGTGAATCGACAACGCCAGCTCCACCCCGCCTGCCCCCCCGCCCACAATCGCTAGGCTCAAGGGTTGCTCGGGTCGTTGGCGCACCTGATCTAAGATGGCGTGCCAGTGGTGTAAAAACTGGGAAATGGGCTTCGCGGGAATGGCATGGTCTGCCGCACCGGGAACAGTGGTGGCTGGGGTACTGCCCAGGTTCATCGACAGTCGGTCAAAGGAAATCGGGGGATGGTTGGCGCAGTGAATTTGTTGCCTGTCTAGATCAAGACCGATGGCGCGATCGCTAATCAATCGTGCGTTAGCAAACTTGGCTAAGGGCAGCAAGTCGATATGACATTGGTCAAACTTGTAATACCCTGCCACATACCCCGGCAACATGCCTGAATAGGGCGTATGCCACACATCCGTCACTAGGGTAAGCCGCACTCCCGGAATGGGATGCATCCCCAGTTGCCGCAGCGCGATCGCATGGCTATGACCGCCCCCGATCAACAGTAAATTCTGCACGCTAATCCCTGCTGTTTTTCTATCAAAGGCGATCGCCCGTTTTTGCCCTAGACATTGCTATAGAGTTTGCTATGGGTATTGACTATGGCACCAAGGGATGGCAGCCCATTCCCCGCAGCTCTCATCACAAAAGGCTGCCAATCTAAAGGGCAACCACCTTGGATTGCCCTTGTTGAATCGATCAGCAGCGATCGCCCCTAAGCGCGAGTTTGGCTCAGTGCCTCAACCTGGGGTCGCACCTTCGCCAAGATCTGATCGGCGATTTGCGATGCGGTAATGCCCAGATCGGTCTTGGATTCATCCGGCTTCGCATGGTCTACCAAGACATCGGGAACCCCAATGCGGGTCACCGGCACCGTCACATCATGATCCAGCAAGGCTTCCGCCACAGCGGAGCCAAAACCACCCATGATGCAGCCCTCTTCCAAGGTCACCACCCGGCCAATTTTCTGCGCCAAGGGCACAATCAACTCGGTATCCAAGGGCTTCACAAAGCGGGCATTCACCACCGTGACTTCCACGCCATGCTCGCTGAGGATTTCCGCCGCCTGCATGGCCGTTTGCACCATCGAGCCATAGCCCACCATCAGCAGATCATCGCCCTGACGCAGCACCTCGCCCTTGCCGATGGGCAACGGTTCCCAGCCTTCTTCCATCAGCGGCACCCCCAACCCATTACCTCGGGGATAGCGCATGGCGATCGGGCCATCGGTATAGTTCACCCCAGTCACCACCATCCGCTGGAGTTCTGCCTCATCCTTAGGAGCCATCAGCACCATGTTGGGAATGCAGCGCAGATAGGCAATGTCATACAACCCTTGGTGGGTGGGGCCATCTGCCCCCACAATCCCCGCCCGGTCGAGACAGAAGAACACCGGCAGATTCTGAATACAAACGTCGTGGATAATCTGGTCGAAGGCGCGCTGTAGGAAGGTTGAGTAGATAGCGACGACCGGACGCATCCCCTCGCAGGCCATCCCCGCCGACAGGGTCACCGCGTGCTGTTCGGCGATCCCCACGTCAATATACTGATTGGGCAACTTGGCCTGGAGCTTGTCGAGCCCCGTTCCCGTGGCCATGGCGGCGGTGATGCCAATGATTTTGGGATTATTTTCCGCTAGCTTCACCAGGGTATGGGCAAACACCTTGGAGTAGCTGGGAGGCTTGGGCTTGCTGGCGGGAATCGCCTTGCCGGTGGTTAGGTTAAAGGGCGACTGGGCATGATAGCCGACCTGATCGGCCTCAGCGATCGCATACCCCTTGCCCTTAACCGTCGCCACATGGACTAACACGGGCCCCGGATGCTGGTGGGCTTGGCGGAAGAGAGCAACCAGTTCTTCCAGGTTATGGCCATCCGCTGGCCCCATGTAGGTAAAGCCTAGCTCTTCAAACACGGCACCCACTTTGGGCACCGCTAGCCGCTTCATGCCTTCCTTGATGCGATGGATTTCTGGGGACAGAGAATCGCCCACAAACGGCAAATGCTTAAATTGCTCCTCTAGATTTTCCGACAGGAATTGCACCGGTGGGCTCAGGCGCATCCGGTTGAGGTAGCGAGGAATGGCACCCACGTTAGGGGAAATTGACATTTCGTTGTCGTTCAAGACCACCATCAGGTTTGTCTTGGGCAAATGTCCAGCATGGTTGATGGCTTCTAGGGCCATACCACCGGTCAACGCCCCATCGCCAATCACCGCAACCACCTTAAAGGTTTCACCCTTGGCATCGCGGGCCATGGCCATCCCCAGGGCAGCAGAGATACTGGTGGATGCATGACCTGCACCAAAGTGATCAAACGAGCTTTCACAGCGCTTCAGATAGCCAGCCACACCGTCCTTTTGGCGCAGCGTATGGAAATCGCCATACCGCCCGGTAATCAGCTTGTGGGGATAGGCTTGGTGACCCACATCCCAAATCACCTTGTCATGATCCAGATCCAATGTTTGGTAGAGACCCAGCGTTAGTTCAACAACGCCTAGCCCCGGCCCAAGATGCCCACCACTCGCTGCGATAGTCTCTAGATGCTTTTCGCGAATCTGACGCGCAATTTGATTCAATTGATGAATCGACAGACCATGCAGTTGATTGGGGTGGGTCAATTCACTGAGGTGCATAGGAATTTACCTTTACCTTGTTAAGTTCTTAAACGGAGCCTTGGTTATTTCACTCTAGTGCAATCTGGGGGCGCGAGTGCTTTAAGCGTGGGGTTCGTTGATCGATCTCCCTTGGAGTGCTTAGAACTTACGCCTGAGCCATCAAACTTGAGCCTAAGGGTGAGCTTAATAGTTAACCAATACAGCGTTTTCTTTAATTTAGTATTACTTAAATTAATATTGATGAACAGTTGGGCTTATGTGGAGTTTGTCACCTAGCCCATATTCTCAATCACGTCCTTAATCACGCCCTCAATCACGTCCTCAATCGATAGACCCACGAGTAGATCTCCTGGGCAGGCACGATCAGGCCATGACTCCAGATCCCCTGTTTGCATGAGTACCCTGATCACAACAGGAACAACTTTGGGCACCCTGAGCAAAGAGCACGAGTCTACGGAAGCCCTGCACTCCCTTAGAACCACCTTGGTAAACGTCGCCCTTCATAGATCGACATGGTTGCATAGACATCAGTTAATCTAGACATCAGTTAACCTAGGGATGGTCGTCTTGCGATCGCCCCATTCATCGACTGGTTTAGGTGTTGCCCGCGAAACCGTTCCCACGCTGGGGCAAGCGAGTCCCGCCAACACCTTCCCCTAATCTCGACGTTGTAATGACAGGAAGTGGCTTATGACCGACGCCCAACGCCCACCCCGCCCGCCCATGCCGCCCGCCCCACCACCGCCGCCGCGAGCGGGTGCGCCTACGAGTGAAGCCACCCAACCCATCTCGCCCCAGACCATGGTCATGCCATCTGCCCCCAGTGCGCCCCCTCGCACTGGCGCGCCGCCCAGACCGCCCAGCGCCCCACCGGCTCCGCCCGCTGGCCATCGTCCTGCGGCCCCGCCACCCATGCGCATGGCGGCCAAAAGTCGGGTTAGCCCCGGGTCGCCTACCCTGGCCCAGTTGGTGAAAGAAGCCTTCGATAAAGGATTCTCGGATATCCATGTGGGTGTGGGAGAGACGCCACGCTTCCGTAACCGAGGCGAAATTGACACGACGGAATACCCGGTCACCGACGAGAATACCTTCTTCAGTTGGCTCGGCGAAGTTCTCTCAGATCAAGAGATTCAACGATTTAAAGACACCCTAGATTTTGATGGAGCCGCCCAGTATGACTTCGCTCGGGTGCGGATCAATATCTTTGATTCCATTCGTGGGCCAGGCATGGTCATGCGGTTGATTCCTATGAAGATCTTGACCATGGAGCAGCTCAATCTGCCCCCGGTCTTCAAGGATATTTGTCACTACCACAAAGGCTTGATCTTGGTGACTGGGCCCACGGGTTCCGGGAAATCCACCACCATGGCCGCCATGATTGACTACATCAACAAGGAGATGCCCAAGCACATCATCACCATTGAGGATCCGGTGGAATTTGTGCACCAAAGCCGTAAAGCCTTGATCAAGCAGCGGGAAGTGGGCATTCATACCTTGAAGTTTGACAATGCCCTGAAAGCCTCTCTCCGGGAAGATCCAGACATCATTCTGGTGGGGGAAATGCGTGACAAGGAAACCATCAGCACCGCCCTCAAGGCAGCGCAGACCGGACACTTAGTGATCGGTACCCTGCACACCAACAGCGCTGTGAAGACCATCGAGCGGATTCTCAACCTCTATGATCCAGCGGAGCAGGAGCCGGTCAGAATCTCGGTGGCAGAAGCCTTGGTGGCAGTCATTGCCCAAGGGCTATGTCGCACCACGGATGGCAAGCGGGCTGCCTTCCATGAGATCTTGCTGAATACCGATGCTATTCGTGACTACCTGCGTCGGGGCGATCTAGACGAGGTGGAAGCCATGGTGCCGCGCTGTACCTTTGACGGCATGTGTACCATGAACCAGTCCCTCTATCAGCTCTATGAAGCTGGACGGATTACAGAGGAAACGGCCCTAGAAATGTCGCCTAAACCCAACGAAATGGCCCAGATTCTCAGAGGTCGAGTCTAGGTTGGTGGGAGTGCAGGAGTCTATTATTCCTTCGTCGTATAAGGGGATCGTCCTGTTTACGCCCGGAGGAGACGTCATCTATGCCATCGATGAGCAGAAGCAAGATCGGTGGCACTTGCAGCTTTGTGCTGTGCTGCAGGAACTGCTGGGGTTGCCGGAGCCGCCTCACTTTTTGGTGCCTTGCTTCACGGCAACCATTGACTGCTGGCTGGATCCCAGAAGCCAGACCCGCTGCCAAGCGGCCGAGATGTCGCCCATGGTGCAGCGATACCAACCCTTGCTGAATATGCTGTTTCACAGCTTAGATTTGCAATGGTCTGTCTTGCCGAATCCTGGGCCAGGGTGTGATCCGGCTGTTCTGATGACCTATCGATCGCGGTTTCCAGAACTCTGGCAATCCCACGATCTAGTCGTCAAGCTCGATGATTCTCTGAGGCGATCGCGCTCTCCTCAGGCAGAACCCTGGCTATCCAGCAACCCCACCCCCAACTCTCCCCAAGGCTACGTCTTTCGCCTGTTTGTCAGCGGGCAGAGTTTAGTTACCGAACAAGTTTTGCAAAGCCTCCATCAGGTCTTAGAGCGATCGCTGCAGCGCCCCTACACCCTAAAAATTGTCGATGTGAAAAAGCATCCAGAGATTGCTGAGCTGAACCAAATTACAGCAACGCCTACCCTGGTGCGGATTTGGCCCAAACCGGTGAAACGGGTGGTGGGCGATCTCAATAGCGTTGGTAAAATTCTTCAAGACATGACCTCAGCCTTTTAGGGGCACAACCCAGATCAGATCTCCAGATCAGATCTACGGGGACAGCGCCTCAAACGGCATTGGGTTGATGGGTGTGCGACAACATCGACTGCACCACGCTGCGAACAAATAGCAGGTCACTCGATAAATCTACGATGTGCACAAGGCCTGAATCAATTAAATCCGTGGCGCGATCGCTGCTGAGTTCTCCCCGAACAGCGGCAGCTAGTTCATCCGCC
Organism: Leptolyngbya sp. DLM2.Bin15; assembly: GCA_007694125.1. GTDB lineage: Bacteria > Cyanobacteriota > Cyanobacteriia > RECH01 > RECH01 > RECH01. Next base: position 10,022 of record RECH01000241.1, on the reverse strand, counting down.
GTGCGTCCACTGCCGGCAATCACCAACACCGGCCGCCCTACCCGCACGCTGTTGGACGCATCTTGCCAGGCAATCCGACCACCATTCACTAACACCGTCACCGATGGCGCATCAACGTTAAGTGTGGTAGCCACGTTAGCAATCCACGGGGCTTCATCCCCCCAAAGCCCCCCCGGCACCAATACGAAATGGGTATGGTGGGGTTCGAGAGGAGCCTGATCATCCGAAGGCTGGGTGGGGCTCTGGGGCAAAATCACAGTGCCGATCGCTGCCACGCCAATCAAGGGAAAGGTGCTAGCCGTAGCTTGCCGGGCCTCGCCCATCAGCTTCATCACGCCAGCGTCTGTGCCGCCATCAATCACCACCCCATCTAGGGATTGGATAACCGGTGCTAACACGTCCGTGAAGAGCGATCGCAACTGGGCAAAACTTTCCTCGGAAATGCCGCTGGCTCCCCCCACCACCACCAGCGTAGGCCGCGCCATGGGCAACCCCAGTTGCACTAAGAGCGGCGCAATTTTAGACCTCGTGGTAGAGCGATGCAGTTGAATAGCCAGCGCCCTATGCCCGTTGGGAAACTCAAGTTGGAAAGGAGATGGGACGGGGAAAGATTTCATCGTTGCAAGTGCAGAGGCATGAAGCAACTGCTGAACGGTCAATGGATCTGGACAGCTACGCGAGGACAGAACTGGACAAGCATACAATTTTGAAGCAGTCTTAAAACCAACAACGATCACCGATCCAGACCTGGCCACCCGACCTGGCTAGCCACTCAATTAACCCAAGTTGTCATGTTTGACCTCTGGGCTCAAGTCAGTAACCCTTGCTTATGACCTCTACGTTATAGCCTACCTAGTGTGTTCTCAACACTCAACTTGCTGCGCGCAAAGATCGGCTGAATTTCATAGGCGATCGCCGGACTTGCCAAGCAACCCGGCTGCAGGACACCTTATCGATCAGTTGATGTGAGCTGTAACGTAGCACCTCTCTTGATCCCATCCAGCTAGCCGTTATGGTTGACTGGATTCATAATGATCCCCCAGCTAGCTCTTATGGTTGCCTGGATGGCTTGCTGGACTCGAACAACTGAGATCATTCGATCAACAGGGGGGCGATCGCTCGGGCCACCCAACCTCGAACCCAACCTTGCCCAATCGTAGACGGATTTATCTCAGATTCTCAAGTTTCTCAAAAACGAGTCATTCTCCTTAACATTGACTGAACTTCCCGCGACTTGAGATTCCCTGTGCTTTTGGGTCGGGGATTATTTAGGGCAATGATCTGGGGAGTTCTTAGCAAGGCCTGGAACCCCCCAGAGGATTTAGCTACGCCTCGGAATTTAGGGCCAAAGGCTTGTCCTTGAGCGATCGCTGAAAGAGGTCTTGCACCTTTTGCCAAGCATCGGCTGCTGCCTCCGCCTGATAGCTAGCGCGGCGATCGCAGAAAAAGCCATGATCGGCGTCGGGATAGCGGAAAATTTGATGGGGGACGTGATGCGCTGTTAAGGCTGCTTCAAGTTGATCCACATGCTCAGCAGGAATGCTCATATCTTCCATGCCAAAAAAGGCGTAGAGGGTGCCGGTAATATCTGCTGTGCGGCTCAAGCTGGGGTCGCCACCACCGGGACACCAGGTTGGAAGTCCAGCACCATAAAACGAGGCGGTTGCGGTTACGTCTGGCAGGGTCGCTGCCAGAAAGGCCACATGCCCGCCAAAACAAAACCCGATGCAGCCCACCCCACCCGGTTGACTGGCCGGCTGTTGGATCAGAAAATCAATGGCCGCCTGCACATCACCCAACAGCTCATCCACATGGGTCTGGTCTTTATACTGTCGCCCTAGTTTGATATCGTCTAGGGTGTACCCAGCTTCAAAGCCAGGGGCGAACCGTTGGTAAAGAGCAGGGGCGATCGCAATGTAGCCTTCTCGGGCAATGCGTTCTGTGATGTCTCGAATGTGGGCATTGACCCCAAAGATTTCTTGCACCACCACCACCGGAGGATATACACCATCGGCAGCGGGCTGAGCCACATAGGCATCGATAGCCAAGCCATCATGGTTAACCTGAACATGGCGCGTTTGAAGATCGGGATGGGTCATAGATTGCTTCCTAGGACAACGTGGGGGTACATAACATGATGGATGACCGCGGGCTAGGCGTAGTGCTCCTCTGCTGAACCCGAACACCTGAAGCGTGCGAAGATAGTGCTAGCCATTCTGAAGACTAACGGGGGCGAAAATGCACCCTTGTGCCATGCAGCTTGTCAGCTATGATTGCGCCCGCACAATCGCATTCTTCTCAGTCCGGTATCGCAGGTTCGCATCTCAATAACCCTAAACGGGCCATCCAGTTAGGGTTTTAACACAGGTTTTTTCACCGCTTCAAGATTCTCTTGGTCTATGTAGTTGGTTTTCATCGAGCAGTATGGCGGAGGCTCTGGTCTATGGTTCAGTTTCACATTCAACCCGATAGCGAGATCCCAGCGTCTACTCAGCTCTATAACCAAATACGCTTTGCGATCGCTTCCCGCCAGTTTCCACCGGGGCATCGGCTGCCCAGCACCCGGCAGTTGGCCATGCAAACGGGACTGCATCGCAACACGATCAGCAAAGTCTATCGCCAGCTCGAAGATGCTGGCGTTGTAGATGCTCGGGCAGGGGCTGGAATTTTTGTGCGGGCCCAGGGGGATGAAGGCGTTGCCAAGACCGGTTCCCCGCTCCTGGCCCAATACCCTGAAGCCAACAAGCTGGTGCAGCAAAGTGTCGATAAGCTGTTGAGTCAGGGCTGTAGCCTCAGCCAAGCGCGGGAGCTATTTCTATCAGAAATTGACTGGCGGCTGCGCTGTAGTGCCCGCGTGTTGGTCACTTCGCCGAGTCAAGATATTGGCGCAGGGCAGTTGATGGTGCAAGAACTGGAACAGGCGCTGAAGATTCCGGTGCAGTTGGTGCCCTTGGAAGAACTAGAGCAGGTGTTGGATCAGGCGCGGTCGGGCACGGTGGTCACTAGTCGTTACTTTATTGGTGAAGCCGAGGCGATCGCTGCTCCACGGTCGGTGCGCGTGATCCCAGTCGATATCTACGACTATGCCCAGGAAATGCAGTTGCTGACCAAGTTGCCTACGGGTAGCTGTTTGGGCATTGTCAGTCTCAGCAGTGGCATCCTCAGGGCAGCGGAGGTGATTATCCACAGTCTGCGGGGCGATGATCTGCTGGTGATGACGGCCCAGACGGATGATACCTACAAGCTCAGCTCAATTGTCCGCAGCACCCAAGTGATTGTCTGCGATCTGGTGAGCGTCCCTCGGGTGAAAACCGCGATTCAAGAAGCGCGCAATGATCTGATTCGTCCACCCCAAGTGATTACCAGCAATAACTATGTGGGTATGGATTCCATCGAAGTCTTGAAGCGAGAGCTGGGGCTGGATTAAGCCAACCTGCGAGAGAAAGCGTCATCACCGGCATCCATCACCAGCCCCAAGATCTTGTGGGACTAGTACTCTGAGACGAAAGTAACCCGCCTAGTTGCTAAGGTGGGAACCCTTGTGTGTCTGGGATCCCTTTTCGTTTTTCTGTCTTCGTTCTTCTGTCTTGCGGTACTAGAGCGATCGCTGCAGTTGAACCTGCAACGGATCCTCTGGCTGGCGCAGAATACCCAAACGCTGAGTTGTGGAGGGCGATCGCCCCGTCTCATCCCAAAGCATCCAGCGACTACCCGCCGGTAGATCCTCTAAGCGATCGCCCCTCGGGGTCAACCAAACCAAGGGCAGATCAGGACGTTGACCGGCGATTGGCCGAGGGGCTTCATCGGCCTGGGTGGCTGCCAAGACTTCAAGCACCTGCTGCTGTCCTTCCACCGCTCCTGTCCCTGCCGTCCAAAGACTCACCTGCAGTTTTTGCTTCAAGGCATAGAAATACAGCGACGCTGCCACAATCACCGCTTCTTCAAAGGCTGCCGCCGGCCAAGCTATGCCGCTGTCTAGGGCAATCACCAAAGCCTGACCACCGGTGATCACCTCCAACTCCCGCACCCGCAGATCGCCATAGCGGGCGCTCGATCGCCAATGGACTAAGCGAATCGGATCCCCCCAGCGGTAGGGACGTAGGGCCCGGGTCATGCCTTCACTAGAGCTATCAGGACGTTGAATACTTTGCAGCTCTTTCTGCTCATCGGCTCCCTGCTCATCCACCAAGGGGCAGGAGGACAGCGGCAATACCTGGGGATAGACCACAGCGATCGCAGGCTGGGTGAACGCCTGCCGCCGCCAGAATAGCCCAAAGGGAGCCGCTGTTCGCAGATGTACCGTATGCCAGCGATAAACGCCCCGCTGTTCTATCACTCGGCTATAGGCCCAGCGGTATTGTCCTTGGGCCGACAAGGTCTCCAAGGCGGCCCGCTCTGGCGCACCCACCACAAACGGCAGTAGGTCAGAAAGTTCTAGCAGTCCCCGAGCATGGGGCGTGGGATTATCAATCCGCAGTTCTACCTGCAGGGCATCGCCAGCGCTGATGGGATAGATGGGCATCCGGCTCACCTGCACATGCTTCAGCGATCGCGGCGGCAACAGGGCAGCGATCGCCAACATGGCCAACATACCGCCACTGATTACATACAGCCAGCCAGCCATGGTGTTGGTCGCCGCCGCGAAGAAAAATACGGCTAGCCCCAGCAGCAGCCAGCCGCCATAGGACGGAGACACCCAACGGGTTTCAAGCCAATCTGTCCATGCCTTTGTTTGTCGCATCCACGCCTCTCCAGGTTTGCTTCTATCCTAGCCGAGGGCTGGGCGAAGCCCCCAGGGATCGGGGCAATTCTGGTTCACTTCAGCAGGACAATAAGGAGGCAAGTTATAATCTTGACGGAGTATGTATGTAGGCGTTGCGAATGAGTAATCCCCTAGTCCAGGCTTTTTTTGTGGGACGAGCAGCAGCAGAACTGCTGAGCGAGCAGTTTGAATCCACCGTCACCCACACCCTGAGCGACCTAGGCAAATTTGATGCAGAGCAGCGCGAGCGCCTGCGTCAGTTTACAGAAGAGGTGCTAGAGCGAGCCAAGCAATCTGAAGGCTCTGCCATGGGCGATCGCCCCGCGGCTGATGCTCCTGCTGCCGGTTCTCCCTCCGATTTGCAGACCATGCTAGATGAACTGCGCGCTGAAATTGCCCACCTGCGTGCCACCCTACAACGCCACCGCAACTCTGCTCCCTAATCCATGAGCGCTCACCTAGCTCGCAACAGCTTGGAAAAATCCATGCCCCTGGGTTGCCCGATCTCCTTAGAAAGGGAACCATAATAGAAAAAGCTGTTTAGAACTCCTGGATTGAAGCGCGAGTGACCGTCTTGCCTGATCGTCCCAGTCGTGATGCTGCCGCATCTGAATCTCTCCCGTCTCCAGTCGGGTCGTCTGTGCCCTCTGGTTTGTTGTCTAATCCGTCAGAACATCGGGGCATAACCGTGAGCGATCGCTCCAAACTGCATACAAGCAAAAAATACCGCTGGAACCGTGAGCGCTACTCTCGGCAACGGCGCTATGTAGATATCTGGACATTTGTCCTCAAGCTACTGGCGTCCCAATGGCTTTATGGCAAGTCCTGGAGCTATGCCGGCGGCATGACCGACGAAAAGCAGGCCCTGCGGCGGCGACGCTTGGCAGTATGGATTCGAGAAACGCTACTCGACCTCGGCCCAACCTTCATCAAAGTTGGACAACTCTTCTCCACCAGGGCCGACCTCTTTCCTGGCGAGTACGTGGAAGAACTGTCGAAGCTCCAGGACAAGGTGCCAGCCTTCAGCTATGAGCAGGTTGAAGCCATCATCGAGCAAGACCTCGGCAAAACCATCCCCGACCTGTACCAAAGCTTTGACCCCATCCCCCTAGCTGCCGCCAGCCTTGGGCAGGTGCATCGGGCCCAGCTCCACAGCGGCGAAGAAGTGGTGGTAAAAATCCAGCGGCCGGGTCTGAAAAAGCTGTTCACCATTGACCTCGCCATCCTCAAAGGCATCGCCCGCTACTTCCAAAACCATCCCGACTGGGGACGGGGGCGCGATTGGATGGGCATCTATGAAGAATGTTGCCGAATTCTTTGGGAAGAAATTGATTATCTGGGCGAAGGGCGGAATGCCGACACCTTCCGACGGAACTTTCGCAATGAAGGATGGGTGCGCGTGCCTCGGGTGTATTGGCGCTATGCCTCATCGCGAGTGCTCACCCTAGAATATTTGCCGGGCATTAAGATCAGCCACTACGACGCCATTGAAGCAGCCGGGCTCGATCGCAAAAACCTGGCCCAGCTGGGAGCCCGCGCCTACCTGCACCAACTGCTCAACAATGGATTTTTCCACGCCGACCCCCACCCCGGCAACATTGCCGTGAGTTCAGACGGAGCGCTAATCTTTTACGACTTCGGCATGATGGGTCAGGTGCCCGCCATCACCCGCGAAAAATTACTCAACACCTTCTTTGGTATTGCCCAAAAAGATGCCGAACAAGTGGTGGCATCCTTGGTGGAACTGGGAGCCCTAGCGCCTGCCGAAGATATGGGCCCCGTGCGGCGATCGGTGCAGTACATGCTCGATAACTTCATGGATCAGCCCTTTGAAACCCAGTCCGTCGCAGCCATCAGCGATGACTTATATGATATTGCCTATAATCAGCCCTTTCGGTTTCCTGCCACCTTTACCTTTGTGATGCGGGCATTTTCCACCCTAGAAGGGGTTGGTAAGGGTCTCGATCCAGACTTTAACTTTATGGAGGTTGCAAAACCGTTTGCAATGCAGCTTATGACCGACGGACGTTCATCCCTAGAAACCGACGGACTGCTAGGGGAAATTGGCCGCCAGGCCGCTCAAATGAGTAGTACAGCCCTGGGCTTACCCCGACGCATTGACGATACCATCGATAAGTTAGAGCGGGGAGATATTCGGGTACGGGTGCGCTCCATTGAGAGCGATCGCCTTCTGCGGCGAATCAGCACCGTGAACCTGGGAATGAACTATACTATTTTGGCTGGCACGTTTACTCTGTCCGCCACAATTTTGCTCGTCAGCGAGTTCGTGGTTTTGGCTATTGTGATGGCAATTCTTGCCGTAGCGTCAGCGATCGCTCTTCTCCGCCTGTTAATGCGTCTAGATCGCTACGATCGTATGTTTTGATGTTTTCCTTGGGTAGCGCCACGCTGTATGAAACGGATTTTCTCGGGGCTAACAGACACAGGGCTAGTGCGCTCTGTCAATCAAGATGCGTACTACATTGACCCCGACGGTCGGTTTTGTCTGGTCGCCGATGGCATGGGCGGTCATGCGGGTGGCCAGGAAGCCAGTCGCTTAGCCACGGATACCATTCGTGAGTATTTAGAAACCCACTGGAGCTTTCCGGCCAAGTCCCATCAGTTGCTGGAAGAAGCGCTGCTGAAAGCTAACCACGCTATTTTGAAAGACCAGCGCGACCATCCGGAGCGATCGGATATGGGAACCACTGTGGTGGTGGTGCTCTTTCGCGATGAGCAACCCTCCTGCGCCCATGTGGGCGACTCGCGCCTCTATCGCCTACGAGGGTCTCGACTCGATCAAATTACCGAAGACCATACCTGGGTGCGGCGAGCGCTGAAGTCTGGAGAGTTGACCACCGACCAAGCCCGGATGCATCCCTGGCGACATATTTTGTCAAAATGCCTGGGGCGAGACGATGTGCGCCAAATTGACGTCCAGACCTTTGAGCTAGAACCTAACGATCGCCTTATTCTCTGCAGTGATGGTCTCACGGAAGAATTATCTGATCACCTGATTGCCTTTCACCTCAAATCTATTCGCGCCTGTGACCAAGCCGCTAGCGCCCTGGTTAATGCAGCCAAAGGTAAGGGTGGTCGCGATAATATCACCATCGTGATTATCTCCAATGAGCAGGCTGATTAGCTGGATTGCCCCCCGTGACCACCAGCATAACTCCGAGACCCAAAGGTGGCGATCGCCCTTTTCAACACCAAGTCTCTCGTCTAGGCTGGAGTGACATCACGTCTGGAATGAACCCGTGGGGAAAGGAGTGCCATGTTGAGTTGGGATCATCGGCCAAGGCTAGCTGCCAGCCGCGAGCGGGCATGGGTTGAAATTAACCACAGCCACCTGGCCCATAATGTCCAAGCTATCCAGTCGATCTTGGCTCCGGACACGCAGATGATGGCGGTGGTGAAAGCTGATGCCTATGGCCATGGGGCGCTGACCATTGCCCAAACTGCTCTCCAGGCTGGGGCCACCTGGCTAGGCGTGGCCACCATTCCCGAAGGCATTGAGCTGCGGGAAGCAGGCATCCAGGCTCCCATCCTCCTGCTCGGAGCCGCCAATACCGTCGAGCAAGTGCAGGCGATCGCTCAGTGGCGCTTACAGCCAACGCTGTGCACCGAAAAGCAGGCCCTAGTGTTTGCCGAGGCCATGGATGCCGCAACCGATCCACTCCCGGTTCACCTCAACGTTGATACAGGCATGTCGCGCCTGGGCGTTCCCTGGCACCAAGCGCTGCCCCTCGCCCAGCAGATCCAGCGATCGCCCCAGCTCCACCTGGCCAGCGTCTATTCCCACTTTGCGACGGCGGATGATCCTGATCTGCAGACCCTCTACCGCCAACGCGATCGCTTCCAGCAGGTGATCCAAACCCTGGGCGCTCATGGCATCGTTCCGCCCATGCTGCATCTAGCCAACTCCGCCGGCACCCTGGTTGAGTCTAGCCTCCATTACAACCTCGTCCGGGTCGGGCTGGCTATCTACGGGCTCTACCCCGCCCCCCATTTTCGAGACAGCGTCGATCTTAAACCCGTGCTGCAGGTGAAAGCCCGCGTCACCCAGGTGAAAACCCTGCCGCCGCACACGGGCGTTAGCTATGGGCATCGATTTGTTACCCAACGAGAAACCCGGCTAGCCGTTGTTGGCATTGGCTATGCCGATGGCGTGCCCCGCTTGCTGTCCAACCGCATGAACGTTCTCCTACGAGGACAATTCGTTCCCCAAATTGGCGCGATCACCATGGATCAGATCATGCTCGATGTGACCGATCTTGCCGAGGTTCACGAAGGGGATGTGGTCACTCTGCTGGGGCAGGATCAGGATGCCAGCATCTCCGCCGACGACTGGGCCGATACCCTCGGAACCATTTCCTGGGAAATCCTTTGCGGCTTCAAACATCGCCTACCGCGATTGTCCCTATCCGCCCCCCCGGCAACCGCCACCGCCAACCCTCTAACCCTTTCCTAACCCTCAGCACCCAGGAGACATCGATGGGCTACCCTACCGTAATTTTGCCAGGCTACTTTGCCGGTGCGGCCCCTTACCAAACCATGGAAAAAACCTTGGCAGAGCTAGGCTTTCCCAGCGTCACCGTGCCCCTATCGCGCTGGGACTGGGTGCCCACGGTGGGCGGACGGTCGATGGGAGGCATTCTAGACAAGCTCGATCAAACCGTGAAGCAGGTGATGGAAACCACGGGCAGCGATCGCATCAACCTCATCGGCCATTCCGCTGGCGGCTGGATTGCGCGGATTTACCTCGGCGAAATTCCCTACACCATCCATGCCAAAGATGCCGGCAAGCCCATGCTCTGGAAAGCGCATCCTTCCGTAGCCACCTTGATGACCCTGGGCACTCCCCATGTCAGCCAAGAACGCTGGACTCTGCGCAACCTCAACTTCGTTAACGATAACTACCCCGGCGCATTTCATCCCACGGTGCGCTACGTCTGCGTGGCCGGCAAAGCCGTCTTGGGCGATCGCTCCCCGGCGGGCTGGTTCACCTACAACAGCTACCTACTCACCTGCGGCAACGGAACCTGTTGGGGCGACGAAATTACCCCCATCTCTGCCGCCCATCTAGAAGGTGCCGAAAACCTGATTTTGGATCAGGTTGTCCATTCCCCCCGCCCCGGCAAACGCTGGTATGGCAGCCCCGATATCATACCCACCTGGGCCGCCTACCTCGCCTAACCGACCTCGCCAATCTACGAGACCAGCCACCTGCTTGCATCCAGGTGGCTTTTGTCGTTCC
>RECH01000181.1 GCA_007694125.1 Leptolyngbya sp. DLM2.Bin15 | reverse complement strand
GGATCAGACAATCAACCCAATAGGCAGCGATCGCATGGGCAAGTTCTATCCCCTTGCAAGACAGACAATTGAACTGTAGGCAGCAAAATCATATCGCTATTCAGCAATATCTGTTCACCTTAAAAAGGTATCCCGAGCCCCAAACATTAGGACTCGGGTAAGGGGCAGGCGTCAACATCACAGAACAGCATCCTGCAACGCTGGGCAGCTAGCTGTTAGCTTTGAGCCCCATCAATATAGGTCTGCATAATCTGGGCAATGGTTTGAACATTGGGATCTTGCAACATACTGGAATGTCCGCCAGGCACTGGATGAAGCCGTATTCCATCAACCCGATCTCGCCATCCCAGCAGCGGATCGCTATACAACTCCGTGTAGGGAGTATCATCGATTTGCGTGCCATCAAAGGCAGGGCTCTTTTCAGTCGCTAGGAACAATAATACCTCACCTGGATAAGGTTCAGCAGGGACATATTCTTTCTCAGCAAACTTTAGCGCCACCCGTACTGAAATATCTTGTAAGAAAGAAGGTAGAGGCCACTGGCGATCGAGATATAGCCGCAGTAGTCGCATTTGCAGTTGCGATCGCTTCCTTTCTATGCGTGAAGTAGCTTCATACATCAGGACATTGGTAGCCTTCCTGAGGATAATCATCGTTAGCGCTGGAATACGCTGATACATCGGCTGCTTTTTCTTATCTCCCATAGACTTAGACAGCCGATCTAGGCGATTGCTGGTAATCAGACCCGGACGTAACTGTGCTTTTACGTCTGCCGTATCAATGAGGGCCACCATCGCCACCGTTTTCCCTTGCTGCAGCAACAAGCGAGCAATTTCAAACGCTATAAAGCCGCCAATACATAGACCGCTGAGATAGTACGGCCCCTCAGACTGCACGCTCAGGATCTTAGCGGTGTAATACTCTGCGATTTCCATCAACCGGGTATGGAGAATTGGAAAGCGATCGCGACTGTAGGGCTGGATGCCGTAGACGGGATGATCAGGATGCAGTTTTAGCGCTAGGTTGCGATACAACAGCGTCTCACCTTCTCCATCATGGACGAAGAAGATCGGTGGTTTTGCACCTCCCTTTTTCAAGACCACTAACGATTCGTGAATATCAGATACCTTAGACTGCTGTAGCACGGCAGCCATATCTTCAATCGTGGCTTCCGTGAGCAGGGTACTCAGGGGCAGGGTGCGTCCAAAGGTGCGATCGATCGCTTCCATCAGTTCAATCGATTGCAATGAATCGCCACCAATATCAAAGAAGCTATCCTGAACACCGATGGGATGTAGGCCTAATACTGATTCCCAGATCTCTAAGAGTTTCTGTTCCGTCTCATTGCGGGGAGCTACGAGGGGCTTGGCTCCTGCTAGATCCTGCAGGGTGGGAATGGGCAGAGCCTTGCGATCAACTTTTTGGTTAATATTCAGAGGCAGGGCATCAAGGATCATAAAACCTGATGGCACCATATAGTCCGGCAATTTCGACTGGAGAAATTGACGAATTTCAGCAATCAACTCTGGGGAATACTCTGCCTCTAGAACGAGATAACCCACCAAGCTTTTCTCGCTCTGCCGTAGTTCATGAGCTGCCACCACAGCATCTCGCACACCGGGAGCTTGGCGCAGAGTGACTTCAATTTCGCCAGGTTCAATACGGATACCCCGCAGCTTAATTTGAAAGTCAGATCGTCCTAGAATTTCTAGGTTACCATCTGGATCAAATCGCCCCAGATCGCCCGTGCGATAAAACCGCTGTCCATCAATGAATACAAACTTCTCTTGGGTTAATTCATCTCGATTTAAATAACCCTGGGTGATACCTTCTCCGCCAAAATGAATTTCGCCCACCATACCAACAGGAACTAGATTCTGGTGGGCATTGTAGAGACGTACCGACACATTAGGAAAGGGTTTGCCAACCCGGCTTTTGGTAATGGGAGGCTCCATGGGCACAAAATAGGTACAGCCCATACAGCTAACTTCACTGCAACCATAGATCACGTAGATTTCGGCATGGGGAAATACCGATCGCATAGTAGCCAGCAGATCTGCAGATACCATATCTCCACCAGACGATACATGGCGTAGATTCTGGAAGGAGGCAGCATCAAACCCTTGTTCCTGAATATAGGCAAGCAGGCGACGCAGCAGGCTGGGTGACATATGAATGATGGTAATCTCCTGCAGGAGTTGCACCATTCTCTTAAAATCAAAAATATGATCGCGCTCTAGCAGGCGCAGTTGCCCCCCTGCAACCAAGGGAGACCATAACTCAAACATGGTGATACTAAAGGTAAATCGAGCCATGGCAGGCATGATATCGTCAGCACTAAAGCCATAGGTATGGTGGGCTGACCAGATGTAGTTCACCAGGTTAGCATGGCTGGCCATAACGCCCTTAGGTTTACCTGTCGTGCCAGATGTGTAAATAATATAAGCCGTTTGCTGCAGGTCAAGAACACAGTTTGGGTTCTCAGATGAATAGGATTCTACCTTACCCCAATCTCGATCGAGGCAGAGAACAGGCGGGGCGATCGCTGGCAGAACACCAAGCAGGTGCGCTTGGGTGAGAAGAATAGGCGGCTGGGTTTCATCCAGGATACTAATGAGGCGATCGCTTGGATGACTTGGATCCATAGGTACATAGATCCCACCGGCTTTCAAGATGGCTAGAATGCCAACCAAGGCCTCCAGGGAGGTCTCAAAGCAGGTGGCGACCCGTACCCCAGGGATAACGCCTAGCTCGATTAAATAATGGGCAAGTTGGTTGACCCGCTGGTTAAACGCACTGTAGGTCAAAGTTTGGTCATTAAAGCGCAGGGCGATCGCATCTGGACGCTGGGCGGCATGGTTCTCAATGGCGTGGAAAATTGGCACCTGCGGATAGGCCACCTGCGGGCTGCTCCAATCCTCCACCTGTTGCTGCACCTCTGCCGCCGTCAGCATAGAGAGGGTTGTGAGGGGGCGATCGCCCTGCTTTTGCATCGCCTGGGCCAGCTGCTGAAGATGTCCCACCATCCGCTCCAAGGTGGCGGGGTGGAAGAGACTAGCGTCATACACCACCATCCCCTGCCAGTCATCACCGGAAGGATCTAGAATCCAGTGGAGATCAGGTGGCTGCGCGGATTTCTCTACATAGCTTGCAGCGATCGCTTCCCAGTCATCCCTATTGGATACTAGGGTCAATACTACATTAGCTGGGGTAGATGACTGGGGAGTCATCGCTGCTGTCAATTGCTGACCAACCATTTGCCTAAGAGTCTCAGCCGTGGTGTCAGCGGTCAGCGTCACGGCAAACGCCACCGCGTCACATAACAAGGTTGTTGATAAATAGACATCCAGATCAATATGAGCTTGTTGAGTAGAATGATGAAGAAGAGTCACCATCAGGGCGATCGCTCCAACTTTCTCATCAGCTTGCTCAATTGGATGAGAAAGCTTAAAGGCAAGGCAGTTGGGTTGATAGGAGGTTGACGCGGTTTTAAGAGAATCCCAAGGAAGTTGAAGCATAGGATGAAATCTACTGCTTGGAGGCACGATAATGGTGAACGATGGGAGTCACACAAGTTCTCCCCATCATCAAACAATCTGCAGACGTACGGTCAGTAGCCATGCCATAACGGCCCTACCCATACATTGTGGTCGATGCAATAAACCCCTGATATACTCGTGAAACTACGGAGAATTCCAGCTCAAGCCATGAATAATCATGTCTTATAGATGCTAGGCGACGCGGTCAACTCCTCCTCTTGAACGAGGTTCACGACGATCTCCACACTGCTCCTCCATAATGCTCTGGAAGACTTTTAACGTCAATACATGATGATGGTATCCATTGCTGTAAGTCTTTGTTTTGGGTAACTGCCACACTAAATCTTTATCTAAGTAAACGCAAAGCAAAGATCAACCCGCTGTTGCTCGATGGTTGACCTCGCCAGACATCTATCGCCATCACCGAACGTTACACAATGAACGGCAACAGGCAGTATAACCAGCAACAGTTTTAGGATAAATTATGGATGTAGGGGACTCGGCATGAGATCAACCCAGCCGTGAGGGCTAAAGAGCATCCATCAAGCTGAATGGGATTGTCTAGATTGGATATCAAGAGGGCGATCGCTCTACTATCTACTATCTGCCAGCATCCTCATAGAAGCTACACATTCATAAACTTTTCACTGGCAGTCTTCCTTTGTGAAGACTTCATGTACTTTAAGGATAAACCTTGGAGCTTTGTAGGTAGATCGTCTAGCCTATGAACAATCATCAGGGGCTATTCATGTTCGTATTCCGTGTTTTCACTGAGTTGTCTTAGTAGGCCGCGAAAACTATGAGTGATAAGAACTGTTCCATCATCGGCGTTGATCATCTAGAGTTTTATGTCGGTAACGCAAAGCAGTCCGCTTTTTTTTACTCCCATTGTTTCGGATTTAAAGTTGTTGCCTATCAAGGTCTAGAAACAGGCAACCGGAAAGTTACGTCTTACGTCATGGAGCAAGGAGATGTTCGGTTTGTCCTCAGCTCTACCATGGATCCTACGCATCCGATCGCCCAAAGCGTCTTAAAGCACGGAGATACCATCGCAGTGTTAGCACTGGAAGTACCTGATGCAGCCAAGGCCTATGACTACGCGATCGCTCAGGGGGCGATCGGAACTATTCCATGTACAGACTATGAAGATGAGCATGGCATCTTACGCTTTGCTGCTGTCAGTACATTTGGAGATGTTTCGGTCAAGTTTGTCGAACGGAAGCACTACGCCGGCAACTTTGCCCCTGGCTTTGTGGCGCGGTATCCTGCCCATCATCCATCTGTGGGTCTCACCCGGATCGATCATGTGGTGGGTAATGTAGAACGAGGCATGATGAATCACTGGGTCGATTTCTTTATGCAAACGATGGGCTTTGAGCTGCAGATGCATTTTGACGATCGCGCCATTTCGACAGAATATTCTGCTCTCATGTCTAAGGTTTTACGCAAAGGTGGGAAGACCATTGTTAATATCAACGAGCCTGCAGATGGGCGGCGAAAATCCCAGATTGAAGAATATCTAGATTTCCATCATGGCCCTGGCATCCAACATATTGGTCTAGCTACGGAAGATATTGTCGCAACCGTTGTACGACTCAAAGAAGCAGGTGTTGAATTCCTACCTATTCCTAAAACCTATTATGACGACCTAGGCGACTGGGTACAGGAGCTAGAGATCCCCGTAGAGCAACTAGCAGAGTTAGGAATTTTGGTAGACCGAGACGAGGATGGTTATCTTCTGCAGTTGTTTACCAAACCCGTAGGCGATCGCCCGACCCTATTCTTTGAAATTATTGAACGCCATGGGTCTCGCGGTTTTGGCGCTGGAAACTTTAAGTCATTATTTGTTGCCATTGAGCGAGAACAGTCCCTGCGCGGCAATCTCTAGATATACGTGACCTTCATGAGCAACAATCTCTAAGCTGAAACCCTACTTAGGTCACACGCCTTGATCCTAGCCAGTCCCTAGAGTCTTATGGAAGATCTCGGAGATGTTAGGACGACCAGTGTTGCATCTGAGTTCCAAGTCACTCAACTCAGCAAACGGATCATCCTCTACCTAGCTCAGGTACCTACAACAATCTTTATAGCGATCGCCTCTGTCTGTGCCCTCATTCATTACTCTTGCAGAAAAAGGAACGAATCATGACCGATATCCAAACCCTCCAGTCTGTTGACCAGGCCTTGATTCATCTATTACAGAAGCGAGTTGCGCTACTCCAAGAATCGGATACTCCCTCCATAGCAGCCCAGCTTGCTGATGTACAGCCCCTGCTTAGTGATGTTGGCATCTCAGAATTCACCTGGAAAACATTAATTACAAATTGCATGGCTATGCTAGCCACAGATACCCCCACTCAGCCTCAAAAACGCAGCGATCGCCGTCAAGTCACGATTGTGGGTGGACGAGGAGCGATGGGAAAACTATTCTGTGAGCAATTCACCGCAACGGGTCATGCCGTGAGCATCATGGAATACAATGACTGGGATCGGGCAGATATCTTGCTGGGGCAAGCTGATTTAGTTCTTCTCTGTGTGCCGCTGAAAAGTACCGCTGCATTAGCCCGTCAAGTAGGTCAACACCTATCTCCCCACACTGTATTAGCTGATATTGCTAGCACCAAAGTGGAGGTCATGCAGGCTATGCTTGAGAGTCACAGTGGCCCTGTTGTTGGGTTACATCCCATGTTTGGGCCAGGAGTGACGTCGTTACTGGGACAAAAGGTAGTCATTTGTGAGGGACAACAAATGTCCCAGTGCCAATGGGTCTTAGATTGGATTAAGGAGAATGGCGGCAATCTCATTCCAGCGACACCTGAAGAACATGACTCGATGATGGTAGCCGTCCAGGCCATTCGTTTCTTCTCCAACTTTAGCTTGGGTACGTTCTATGCTGAGGAAGGCGTTGATATTGAGCGTAGTTTTGAATTTTCTAGCCCCTTGTATCGCTCTGAGATCAACACCATCAGCCGCCTAGTTGCGCAAGATGCTGCTCTCTATGTTGACATCTTACTCGCTTCTGATGAACGACGAGCTGCTGTTGGCCGCCTAGTTGATACCTATGCTCGTCTTGCTCAGCTGATAGAAGAGGGCGATCGCGCTGCCCTCATTGCTGAATTTGAGAAGACACGCAACAGTTTCCGAGATGGAGCCGAGCGATCTTTAGCAGAAAGTAACTATATGCTCAATAATCTCAGCCGTTTCCTAGCTGCCCATGACGCTGAGTCCCGCATTCATGAATCTGAGCAGCGATCGCTACCATGCGTCAACCGTGCCACAAAACCAACCGCCAAGCTTGGTAAGGCTGCTTAAAACATGTGGCGTTGCTGAATCAGGGTATGAACCTCTAGCTAGAAGCCCTGAAACTCAGTGCAACATCTTGCAGAAGCATACTGTATTCAGCAACGGCCACGTTTTAAGATCAAATCCGGTTGAAGGGTCAAGGCTGAGACATCCTGAATTCAATCCCTCGCTGCGCTAACCTTGATCAGGAGGCTACAGGCATATGCATCCTGCCAAAGCCTTAAATGATATGAAAGCCAGTTGAATGGTCATAGTTGATACATCC
>RECH01000366.1 GCA_007694125.1 Leptolyngbya sp. DLM2.Bin15 | reverse complement strand
GCACATCATTGCCGCCTCGTCCCTCTAGGCGGTTATTGCCATTGTTCCCCGTGATGGTATTGGTGAGGTCATTCCCCGTTCCGGTACTATTTGCCGTACCGATCAGGAATAGGTTCTCAACGTTATCTCCTAGGGTATAGGACGATCTGGCGACTACAGTGTCAATGCCTTCGTTGACCGCCTCAATGACCACATCGCCGGCACTGTCTACGATGTAGATATCATTGCCGCGCCCGCCGATCATCACATCATCGCCAGTGCCGCCATCTAGGGTATCGTTGCCGTCGCCTGCCTCAATGCGATCGTTGCCGTCGCCACCCGATAAGGTATTGTTGCCGCTATTGCCAATCAGGGTGTTATCTAGCTCATTCCCGGTTCCCCGTAGGTTATTCGCTCCACCTAAAATCAGGGTTTCAACATTACTTGCCAGGGTATAGGAGCGCAGAGTGGAAATGACCGTATCGGAGCCACCACCGGGGGTTTCCAGCACCGTGTCGCCTTCATCGTTGAGGATGTAGGTGTCATTCCCATCCCCGCCGATCAGGGTATCGCGCCCGGCACCACCGATGAGTACGTCATTGCCGCCGTTGCCTTGTAGCAGGTTATCCCCGGCGTTACCGATAATCGTATTATTTTCTTCGTTGCCAATGCCGTTGAGATTATCATTGCCCAACAGAATCAGATTTTCTAGATTGGGGGCTAGCACCGTCGAGAAACGAGTGATCACGGTATCGATACCACCACCTGGATCCTCCGTGATGGTATCTCCCATGCCGCTAATGATATAGGTATCATTCCCGGTGCCGCCGATCAGGGTATTATTACCCCCCACCCCATCTAGATAGTCGTCGCCCGCGCCACCCTCAAGGATGTTATTGCCCGTGGTGCCCAGGATTGTATTGTTGAGGTCATTACCAGCCCCATTCAGGTTGCCGGTTCCTAGCAAGATCAGGTTCTCGACGTTGGCGCTCAGGGTAAACGACACCTGCGATCGCACCAGATCCAGACCCTCATTGGCATTTTCAATCACCACGTCGCCGAGGTTATCCACCAGGTAGGTATCATTCCCGGCCCCACCGCGCATGGTATCTGCCCCGGTGCCGCCATCGAGAAAGTCATTGCCCGCGCCGCCCTCAAGGACATCATTATCTGCTCCACCGCGCAGCGTATCATTGCCCGCACCGCCCCGGAGGATGTCGCGCCCGGTGCCGCCAATTAGGATGTCGTTGCCATTCCCGCCGTCTAGGATATCGTCTCCAGTTCCACCATTCAGGACATCATTGCCATTCCCGCCATCGAGACGATCATTGCCGGCATCCCCAAACAGGCGATCATCTCCAGCATCGCCGAATAGGGTGTCGTTGCCCCTACCCCCTCGAAGGGTGTCATCGCCACCGCGCCCGCTGAGGACATCATCGCCATCCAATCCGCGAATGACGTTATTGGCGTTGTTGCCTAGGATGGTGTTGTTTAAATCGTTGCCCGTGCCGGTGATCGCCTGGTTTCCAGTCAAGGTCAAATTTTCGACATTTGCACCTAGCCGGAAACTAATAGACGCATTCACGAGGTCAATGCCAGAGTTCAAGGCCTCAATGACGCGATCGCCTGCATTGTCTACGACATAAATGTCATTGCCTGCGCCCCCTTCCATGCGATCGCTGCCGGTGCCGCCATCAAGGACGTCGTCACCCCCGCCGCCAATCAGCCGATCATCGCCCGCATCTCCGATGAGGCGATCGTTGCCCGCACCGCCATCTAACAGATCATCGCCCTCTAGCCCTAGCAGGATGTCATCACCGCCCAACCCAAACAGTTGATCATCCCCCGCCGTACCGCGCAACCGATTGTTGCCACCATCGCCTCTTATTACAGCCATTTATGGTTCCCCTACCAAAGCTTAGTGAAATCAACCCCAAACTTGTCGGTTGTGTAGTTCTGTCCCTCAGACCACCGACCCTCAACCCCTTAGGCCCATCCGCAGATCAATCGGCCAGACATGATCATCCATGCTGTGCCCGACGCTTCCTAGCGCGCACTGCCGACGTTACCGCCCTCTAGCACCCCCTAGAGGGCAATATTCAAACCATAGACTCTGTCCTAGAGCACCTTAACTAAACCTGCGTCTAGTCAACGCACCGACATCTTCAACGCAAGCCGTGGTGGGATGAAGATGCAGGACTGACTGTTATGCCAACCCAACGTCAACGAAATGATTGCATGGTGACCTTCAACACATGTTTTAACCAGATAGGATTCCTACTCAATTCCAGACTGCATCGAAGCAAGTAAGCCAGCACTGCTACCGACTAGCCTTGCTCATCAACCTGATAGTCAGGGTATCGCTTGAATGAACTCATGAATGGAAGACAGCCCAAGTGCTGGTCGTTCAAGCTCAGCCTAAGTACTTAGCCCATAGCAAAACTGACTATCCAATAGGTAATTTGTAGGTGCATGACCTCAAGTTACCTAGGCTAGCCTGACAAGCATGATGACTCTTTATTTGATTTCGGTGAAGACGGGAGCGATCGCCAATCCTTAGAACTATGTAAAACAGATACGACGATATATCCTCGTTATCGTAGCGAAACTGATACCAATTTAAGGTGAAGCAACATTGACTGTAGAGGGTGTTAGCGAAGCGTAATGCACCGCAAACCCCCATCAATAATGCGTTATGCTGTCGCCGACGCATCCTACAAGCATGTGCATCTTCAAATAAATCTGGTAGGACATCAACGATGCATCTATGTCCTGAAAGGATAGCCATAGAACTATTAGCATCTAGATAGACTTACCTAGCGCACTAGCGTTCATGTATAGCACGTTTGATGCAACGTTGTTATTACCTTTGATGTTTTCAAGTACACCGAGGATATATCGCAGCGTTATGAATGACATCCTTTGGCGTTTGCTCTCTCCTGCTCTCTTCATGCCTCCTTCATGGTATGGATAGTTGACGGGGCATCGATCCAACGTCATGTTCAATATTAAAGCAAAACTCTAGGCACAATTGCCATATATTTGCGTAAATACCCCTCGGCTACCCATATAGACCGTCAAAAAGAGCACCCATTCCTGCCTTGAGGAGAAGCTTGCCTCAACAGCGGCGATCGCCCCTCCTGCTGCCATACTCTTCTGCTTGCTGATCTGCTTCTTTCTAGGTATCCGTTTCCAGCAAGGGCTGAGACGTTTGCTGCTCTGTCTGAAGCTGCATGATCCGTTCAATAAACCCTGTCGCATCCTCTAGGGTTGCAGCCAAATCAGTTTGACTATTGCCTTCAAAGGAAAACTCCACAGCTCGACTGCCCTCGCCAAACTTAAGGGTGGCTTTGGTCGATCGCCCCGCCAATCGCTGCCAGAGCCAAGCCGCCAGTTTGCGAACGCTGTCTAGGTTCACCTCCATTTGCAGTAAACCTGGCTGGGTTTCGTCCCCTTTTTGCACCAAACTCCCCGTCGAGGACATGGTTTGAATGGGCACTCGTTCAACATCGTCCGCTAGATCATAGAGCTGGCGGTGCAGGGTTTGGGTTAAGACCTCTAGTTCGTCAGAGTTGAGATCTGGATCACTCAAAGCCAAGGAAAGCTGCATGGTTACGGGTACGCTGAAACGACATTCACTACTAGTGTGGCATTCAGGCTCTCGTTTGAGAATAGGGGTGTGATGCATCATAGCCGTGGACGTCAAGCTAGAGGGGCGATCGCTCCCCAGAAACCCCCAAATTCTACGCTCTCAAAAGTTGTTGACTATCGTTTGCCCAGGTTGACTAGACGCGGGTGAGGGATGTTTATTTTAACTCAGCTCATTAGATAAGCTTCGGTTCTACCCTCATCGAGGCGATCGCCCCCCAGCACCCATAGCTTCATGGCCATAATGGAGTATGCTCACTCAGTTGCCATAGCCATGATCAATCGCCGCCTTTTTCTGACCCTTGCCAGCGCAACGGTAGGGACTATAGCATTATCCCGCTGTACCTCTTCAACCACCAGCCCTGCCCAACCCTTGAGCGATCGCTTCATCAGCCAAGGAGGACTCTTAGAGGTGGATCTCACCGCTAGGATGGAGCGTCTTGACCTTCTAGGCAACGGTCGCCCCGTTCAGGTGATGACCTACAACGGTCAGATGCCCGGCCCGATCTTGGAGGCCCGCGCAGGCGACACGATTCGCATTCGCTTCACCAATGACCTGGCCGCCCCCACCAACCTGCACTACCACGGCTTGCATATTCCGCCCACCGGCACGGCGGATAATGTCTTTTTGTCGGTGCCATCGGGAGAGACCTTCACCTACGACTTTACATTACCTAGCGATCATCCTGCCGGTACCTTTTGGTATCACCCCCATCACCACGGGCTGGTGGCCGAGCAGGTGTTTGGCGGTCTTTCGGGGGTCTTGATTGTGCGCGGTGCTTTGGATGAAATCCCTGAAGTGCAGGCCGCTAGCGAAGCGATTCTTGTGCTCAAAGACTTTGACGTGAGTCAGCAGCAGGTGGCCACCCCCAGCCCTATGGCTCAAATGTGGGGACGGGAAGGATCGATCCTCACGGTCAACGGTCAGCGCCGTCCTAGCTTCACGATTCCCCAAGATGGATTACTGCGGCTGCGCATCGTCAACGCATCGGCTTCGCGATTTTATCGCTTGGCGATCGCTTCCCATCCCATGCACTGGATTGCCAGCGATGCGGGAGCCTTGGAAGCGCCGGTGACGGTGGAAGAGGTGCTCCTAACGCCCGGCGAACGGGCCGAGGTGTTGGTTCATGGTACAGAAGCGGCGGGCGAGTATGAGGTGCTCAATCTTCCCTACGATCGCGGCCTGATGACGATGATGCGAGGTATGGACAACCAGACCGTTCAGGATCAGCCGGAGGTGCTGGCTCGACTCGTCTATGGCGATCGCACCACCGTGGTGGCTCCACCCACCCAGCTTCTACCGATTGAGGCCCTGCCGGAACCCAGCCGGGTGCGCACGTTTGTTCTTGACCATGGCATGGGCGGTGGCATGGGCGGCATGAATCAGGATGGTGTGGGTGATGGCATGAATCGTGGCGGGATGAATCGCGGCGGCATGGGTGGCGGCATGAACCATGGCGGTGGGGATCGTGGTGGGAATCGTGGCGGTATGGGTGGCAGCATGATGCCAGGCTTTTTGATCAATGGTCAGATGTTTGACCACCATCGCATCGACACCGAAGTCCAGCTCAATACCGTGGAAGACTGGGAGATTATCAACGACGGCGGCATGGATCATCCTTTTCATATTCACGTCAATCCCTTCCAGGTGATCGAGCGCAATGGCGTGGCGGAGCCTTACCGTGCTTGGAAAGACACCGTGTTGGTTCGGCGATATGAACGGGTGCGTATTCGCGTGCCCTTTGCCCAATTTCCGGGTATGACAGTTTATCACTGTCACATCCTTGATCACGAAGATCGGGGAATGATGGGTATTCTGGACATCAGAGCCTAACCCGTTATCTCAACGAGGGCAGGTTCTTTCGTCCCTCTTGAGGATTGTTGCTGTGTCCTACTTTGTCACTGAAGTTCAACCGCCGCTAGCCTTTATCGAACCTTCGTTTAATGCCGCTGTTTGGCAGGGGGCGCGATCGCTCCTACCGTTCTGGCTGCGCTGGCGGCTGAAGATTGACCAAGTTGAGGTTCACAATGGCGATACCCTCGCTCGCCTATACCAAGACTTTCAGTCGGGCAAAGCCCGTTTCCTGATTGCCTTTCGCCATCCGTCCACCAGCGATCCACTGTGTATCGCCCAGATGATCTGGTCACAGCTACCGGCGATCGCTTCCCAGCAGGGCATGAGGATCACCAACCCCCATGTCCATTTTGTCTACGATCGCGGTATTCCCCTCTGGGCAGGGCGACCGGTGGGTTGGCTGATGGCCCAGCTTGGCGGCACCCCCATCCGGCGCGGCGGTCTCGATCGCCCCGGTCTACGCTCCATCCGCCAGCTCTTTGCCCAGGGAGACTTTCCCATGGCGGCAGCTCCAGAAGGCGGCACCAATGGCCATAATGAATTGATTAGCCCGCTCGAACCTGGCATTGCCCAGTTTGGCTTTTGGTGTGCGGAAGATGTACGCGATCGCGATACCCAGGTGTTTATCTTACCCCTAGGCATTCAGTACCACTTCACCTCCGCTCCTTGGGCAAGCCTCGTCCAATTACTCAGCCAGCTTGAAGCCGACAGTGGTTGGGTATCACCGCCAGCGCCTGCAGCCCTCCCTGCCATTCGCAATGGGCAACCCCTCACCCCTGAGCAAGAAGCCTGGCTCTACCAGCGGCTCTACGGTCTGGGCGAACATTTATTGGTTCAGCTTGAGCGCTACTACATTCGCTTTTATCAACATATGCTGCCCGACACCCTAGCTGATGCCCTGGCTGCGCCATCCCAGACCGATACCTCGCTTGACCTGCCCCAGCGCCTGCAGACGTTGCTGGATACAGCCCTGATTGTGGCAGAACAATTTTTCCAGCTCACTCCCAAGGGCACGGTGATCGATCGCTGTCGGCGGGTGGAGCAGGCAGGCTGGGATCGGATTTATCGCAATGATCTGCAATTGTCTGACCTATCCCCAGTGGAGCAGGGGTTGGCCGATCGCATTGCGGAAGAAGCGGATCTGCGGCTGTGGCACATGCGCTTAGTGGAAAACTTCGTCAGCGTCACAGGACGCTATGTGAAGGAAAAACCCACCGTGGAGCGCTTTGCCGATACCCTGCTGCTGCTGTGGAAAACCATCGCGCGCATCAAGGGCGATCGCACCTCCCAAATCCCTCGATTGGGAGCCCAACGGGTGCAGATGACGGTGGGGCAACCCCTCTGTGTGAGCGATCGCTGGGATGACTATCAGGGCAACCGCCGTCAAGCCATCACCAGCCTCACCCAAGACCTGCAGGGTGCCCTCGATGCCATGATCCAGACCTAGGTCTCTACGAGCGAAGCCGAAGGGAACAACGGTTGGGTTATGGCTTCGGCTTCGCTCAGCCAGCGTAGGACTTGGGCTGATGATAGCTTCCTAGTACTAGGCGATTCTAGACTTAGGCAGACACTAGCAAACCACTGTGGCGCAGCAGGGCGGATGGATCGGGTTCCCGTCCTCGGAATGCCTTGAACACCTCCATGGGTGGCTGGCTAC
>RECH01000211.1 GCA_007694125.1 Leptolyngbya sp. DLM2.Bin15 | reverse complement strand
TTAGTTTCCAAGGAGACGAAAACAGCAGGTAGTTTTCCAGGTCTGCCTGAATGACACTAAACGGTTTGGGCTGTGCAGACTTGCCGTTGGTGTGACCGTTAGCGCGACCGTTGGCGTGCCCGTTGGCATGATCGTTGGCATGGCTGTTATCAGAGCCATTAGACTGCAATAAATTGCTGCCAAAGGTTCGCAGTTGGCTACCAATCTTTTCGACATCGATATCAGAGATATCAACATTTTGTAGCACCCGGCTCAACAGCGCTGTCGTGCCAAACTGCAGGGCTTGACTGGTCAGGCTACCGCTGGGCTGGCGCTGGGCGGACGTGGTTTTGATCAGGTCATTTAACTGCTGGCTGAGCTCACCCGATTGCAGATCTTCTGGCGCTGCTGACTTCAACTGCGTCAGCAATGCCTGGGGGTCAGGCTGATTGTTGGAACCGACCACCTTTTTCCAGGCAGCTTCTAGCTGATCGGTGATGCTGTTGATATCGCGCTTCGAGAGATCGGTGCGGCTGCTCACTAGCTTCACGAAGGTGTCGCGGTTGACGTTCTTGAGCAGATCACTGCTAGCGATCGCCTCTAAGTCAGCATCCTTCAAGAGCTTTTCAAACTGTCCCCCCAGTTGATCCAGATTCAAGTTTGGCAACTGGACGTTGTCTAAGGAACGTTGCAGCGTTGTCCGAATCGTATCGGGATCAAAGCCTGCGGTTAACTCCCGCCGCACCGCCGCCGTAATGTCTTCAGCGGTAGACACCATTTGGCTCTTTGCCATGTTGGCTCCCAGCATCGCCGTGCCCGCGCCGAGTAAGCTTTGTGCGCCAGCCGTCGCGGTGCTGATCACCGAGCCTAGCAGGGAACCCAAGGCTGTGGAGCTAAGCCAAGTCAGGGCGGTAAAGAAAACTGCCCAGATAATGACCCCGGTAATTGCCCCCAGCCCAGGACTGCTCAATAAACTGAGTTTGACCGCTAGAAAACAAGCGGCAAATAGGGCAATACTGATGCTTACCAGTAGACCCAATCCGACTTTGGTTTCAATGCCGTGAACGGTGTCGCCTAGGCTTTCAGAATCACTATTGCTACTATTGCTTGATGGACTATCTGGGGTAGCAATGACCGCGATCGCTAGGTTGGTAAAGAGGAGCTGAAAGGCAAAGGCCATCACCACCCCCGCCACCAAAGCCAGCAAAAAATTCATGCCGGAGAATAACACAACAGGCTCACCTGAGGATAATTGTCCGAGCACTTGGCTGGGTTCTAATGCGGCGGCCCAGCTACTAGAGTTGCCAAAATCAAAGGCTAAAGTTACTACCATCATGAAGGTTACACCCATTGCAATAAAGAATTTTCGTGTTCTTCGACTTAAAATCATCGTTGTTAACTCCCAAAATAAAGGTCAAGATCTATCTTGATTCATGCCAGCAGGAGACGAAATTAATGATTCTTGTAATCGCCATCTAGCCAACAACGGGGTAGATCTTCCCCAGAAGGGAAAACAAAGTTGGTTTTCTGCTTGGCCTCGGGGTCTTGCTTCTCCTCCCCGGCTTGCAACCGAATTGTAATTTCGCTTCTCATGGGATTAATCAAGGATTCAAAATCGATAACTTCTACCAGTTTTCCTGTTCTTTTTTCCTGTAATAACATAGACGTTCTCACTATCATTTTTAGGGTTTATCGTTCGACGAAAGCGTTAACTGATGGTTTGCTGTTCTAAATCTTTGACGGATGGCCCGTGAAGCACCTTGCCATCGCAGCTAAATCGAGAGCCGTGACAGGCACAATCCCAACTCGTCTCGGCGTTATTCCAACTGACAATACAAGCCAAGTGAGGGCACACGGCAGAAACTGCATGAATGGTGCCGTGGTCATCCCGGTAGGCGGCAATTTTGTCACCATTAATCGTGAGCAGCTTACCTTCGCCCTTAGGCACTTCGGTTAAAGATGACGATTGTAGATTATTGAGGCGATCGCCCACCCAACGAGCGGCAACATCTATGCCATTCTTAATCAGTTCTGGCTTCAAAAATGGCGTGGCGCGGGTGGCATCGTATAGCTCAGCATAGGGATTTTCCTTCCCTAAAATCAGATCCGAGAGCAGCAGTCCCGACATGATGCCCTTCGACATCCCCCAGAGACTAAATCCGGTGGCGACATAGGTGTGCTGGCTCAAGGGTGTGAGTTTACCTACGTAGGGCAGGCGATCAAAGGACACCATATCTTGAGTTGACCAGCGGTAGGACAAGGTATCCATGCCGAAGCGATCGCGGACGTAGGTTTCTAGCTTTTGATAGCAGGCTTCTGTATCTGTAACTGTCCCAACCTTATGCCCTTCGCCGCCTACTATCAGCAGCAAGCCGCCATTATGGGGCGTGGTGCGAATGGAGTGGGACTCCTTGCCGCTGCCGATAAACATGCCATTTGGCGCTTTGTCGGGATCGATGTTTGCGCCCACCAGATACGACCGTTTAGGATGGGTTTTGGCGAAGAAAAGACCCTGGTCTAACATCGGCAGGTTGGTCGCCACAATCACATCGTGGGCGTGGATCACCCCCTGCTCAGTGATCACCTGACAGGGCTCTTCTTCTTCAACCTTGAGCACTCGCGTATGCTCAAGCAAATGACTGCCATCTCCGGGAATGGTTTGGGCGAGGTGGAGCAGATATTTACGGACGTGGAACTGAGCCTGGTTGTCAAACTTGACGGCACCTGCGATCGCAAAGGGGAGCGATGTTTCTTGCACAAAAGAGGCCGGTAGACCTAGTTTGAGGGCGGCTGCCACTTCAGCTTTAACGTTGTCGAGCTCACTGTCTGGCTCGGCAAAGGTATAGGCGCTTTGACGGCTAAAATCGCAGTCGATTTGCTCCATTTCGACCAATGCTGCAACATGTTCGATCGCCGCTTGATTGGATTCTCCATAGAGTCGCGCTTTGGACTCACCCAGTTGCTCGATTAAATCGGCATAGACCAATTGGTGTAGTGACGTGACTTTTGCCGTCGTATGACCGCTGACCCCTGCGGCAACCTGACCAGACTCAATCACGGCAACAGTTTTCCCCGCTTTTTTGAGCTGAGTAGCAGCCGTTAATCCTACGATCCCAGCGCCGATGATCGCCACATCGACTGAAATGCCGTTGCTAAACGTTGGATAGGCTGTCGTGGGGGTTGAGTCGATCCAAAAGGAGACCTGTTTTCCCGATGCTTTTGTGATCATATACATTACCCAGTTCTAATTCCGTAGCGCGATCGCCCTAATCTACCGCAGAGCGGCATAAACCATGTTTTAACAGGAGTGCGGGGAAGCTAAACTGAACGTCAGCAAGCACGTCACCCAATGAGCAAGGTATATACAACGCCAATCATCGCCAAAACTAGTAGTAGATGAATGAGTCCGCCGCCAATGTTAATGGCAAAGCCCAGGGCCAAAAGCACAAACAGTCCAACGACAATAGTCCAGATTAAATTCAGCATTTATTTTGCCCTGTACAGCCGCAACATGCTGAAAATGGAGATGCCGCTGAGCTATCGCAATTCATTTCCGCTGATAAAGCAATATTCTCCCAGAATATATTCCTGAATAAATCACACTTTGGGAATAAATCACACGTTAGTTAGTACTCAAATAGTAGCGGATCGACGATCAAACTATTTTGGGCTTCGGGCTTGACCACGTCAGCCCTATGGCAAACCTTTGCCTCTGCCTGCTTAGATTTTCCCTTGGCTGGGGCTGAATGATTGTCAAAAGATTAGAGGTTGGGTTTAAGCACGTTGCTCATGGATGTATCGTGATCGACAAGCTTTTGATTTGATGAGTGATTTGATGAAGCTCTGAATGAATTGCTTGAATATGATATAAAACGTAAGAAAAGAGATGTTTTGCTGATAAGGCCAGGATGGATTAGATCGTTTCCACACCTGACCTCATGGCCAAGTGCAGCTCTCAAGCGTGCTGGAGTGGATGAGAAAACGGGTAAATCTTGGTACAATCGGTGCATCTTGGCCCTCTAGTCCGCCAGCGAAAACCAAGCTAATCGGTACAGGTTGCAAGAAAAAGCATGGGTCTTGGCAACCAAGATTCCTGCCTTTGGGGACAATGCAAGACTCAAGGAGTACTCGGTATGTCTCTCCCGCAACCCGCCGCCGATGACGCTATACCAGCCTCTGACCAGACAGAGGAGATGTTTCCTGTGGTGGCGATCGGGGCGTCGGCAGGAGGGCTAGAGGCGTTTACCCAACTGCTGGGTCATCTGCCCACCACTACGGGCATGGCCTTTGTCTTGGTGCAGCATTTAGACCCCAACCAGCCTAGCCTGTTGAGTGAGATCATGGGCCGCACCACCAAAATGCCGGTGCTGGAGGTGACTGATGGGATGGCGATCGCCCCCAACCAGGTCTACGTCATTCCCCCCAATACGGCGATGACCATTGTGGCGGGCGAGCTGCGGCTGCAGCCCCGACCGCGATCGCGCACGGGCAGCCATGCTATCGACAACTTTTTTAGCGCCCTGGCCGAGGAGCGGGGCAACCGGGCCATTGGCGTCGTGCTCTCCGGGGCTGATGCCGACGGTACCTTGGGGCTGGAGGCGATCAAGGCGGCGGGAGGGATCACCTTCTCCCAGTCGGAGGCGTCGGCCAAATTTAGCAGTATGCCCCACATGGCGATCGCCACTGGCCAGGTAGATTTCATTCAAACGCCGGAGGAAATTGCCCAGACCCTGGCCCACCTCAGCGAGCACCCCTACGTCGCTAGCCCCAGCCTGGTAGAGCCAGCGCCTCAGGAGGGAGACCATGCCGTAGCCGCCATTCTTGCTCTGCTGAAGCGGGCCACTAGAATTGACTTTGCCCAGTACAAACCCACCACCGTCAAGCGGCGCATCTTTCGCCGCATGGCTCTGCACCACCTGGAAAGCCTAGAGAGCTACGGCCAGTACCTCCAAGCCAATCCCGACGAGGTGAAGGCTTTGCACCAGGAAATTTTGATTGGCGTGACCAGCTTCTTTCGTGATGCTGAGGTGTTTACGGCTCTAGAGCAGATGGTGTTTCCAACCCTCCTGAGGGAACGCAACCCCGATCAAACCCTGCGGATTTGGGTGGCGGGCTGCTCCACCGGCGAAGAGGCCTACTCTATCGCCATGGGCCTGCTAGAGTACCTGGGTCGCCACAGCACCAGCCCGCCCATTCAAATTTTTGCCACCGATGTCAGCGAGCGGGCCATTGAGGTGGCCCGCTTTGGCTGGTATTCGCCCAGCCAGGTGAGTGATGTATCGCCGGAGCGGTTGCAGCGTTTTTTTGTGCCTGCCGACGGCGGCTACCAAATCAACAAAGTGGTGCGAGATCTGTGCATTTTTGCCTGCCAAAACCTCATCACCGATCCGCCCTTTTCGCGGCTGGATCTGATTAGCTGCCGCAATGTGTTGATCTACTTTGGGGCGGCGTTGCAGAGCAAAGTGCTGCCCATGTTTCACTACGGTCTCAAGCCCGACGGCTTTTTGCTGCTGGGATCATCGGAGACAACGGGGGAGTTTAGCTACCTCTTTTCCTTGGTGGACAGCCGCTACAAGCTCTATGTCAAGCAGTCGTCGTCGCTGCCGCTGACCTTTGACTTTGCCCCCACCGCCTACACTCCCCACTCCAAGGATCCTCAGCCAGACTCACCCCGCGATCGCCCCCAAGACATCGACCTCTATGCCCTAGCCGACCAGACCGTGCTCAACCGCTATGGCCCGGCGGGGGTGCTGGTGAATGACCGGCTGGAGATTTTGCAGTTTCGGGGCCAGACCGGGGCCTACCTAGAGCCAGCTCCCGGTCGCGCCAGCCTCAATCTGCTCTCCATGGCCAAGGATGGGCTACGGCTCGATCTGCGCACCGCCCTCTACCAGGCTCAGCAAACCAACCAGGAGGTGCAGCGGCGATCGCTAGTGCTGACCTCGGGCGATCGCCCCCAACCGGTGCAGATCGAGATTGTGCCCCTGAAGCCCCAGCCCGCTGGCAAAGCCTGCTACCTGGTACTGTTTACCGACAGTCGGTCGGAGAGCGACGCCGCCGTCCCGATCACGGATGCTGACCCTGCCACCGTGCTTGAGATCAACCAGTATTTGCAGGAAAATCTAGCTCTCCAGCAGGATCTCGACACCACGCGATCGCACCTGCAATCGATCATTCAGGAGCAAGAGGCCACGAATCAGGATCTGCGGGCCGCCAACGAAGAGATTCTCTCCAGCAACGAAGAACTGCAAAGCACCAACGAAGAGCTGCAAACCGCGAAGGAAGAGATCCAGGCCACCAACGAAGAACTCAGCACCATCAACGATGAACTCTACCGCCGCAATGCTGAGACCAGCCGCATCAGCGACGACTTTCAAAACCTGCTCAGCAGCATCCACATTCCCATTCTCATGCTCGAAGATGACCTGAAAATCCGCCGCTTTACCCCCACCGCCGCCGCCCTGTTTAACCTGATCCCCGGCGATGTGGGCCGCCCCCTGGGGGACATTAATCACCGCCTCAGAGTCAGCGATCTCGAAGCCAGAATTTTAGCGGTGATTGACACCCTAGAGCAAACCAGTCAGGAGATCCAGAGTCAGAACGGCCACTGGTACGACCTGCGGATTCGCCCCTACCGCACCCTCGACAACCGCATCGATGGGGCGGTGGTGGTGCTGGTGGATATTGACAGCCTTAAGCGCAGTACTGACCAGGTGCGCCAGGCCCGCGACTACGCCGACGCCATTGTACAAACCGTGCGCGAGGCCCTGGTGGTGCTCACCCACGACCTGCGGGTGGTGACGGCAAATCGACAGTTTTATCAGATTTTTCAGGTTAGCCCTAGCGACACTGAGGGGCGATTGATCTTTGATTTGGGTAACGGTCAGTGGGATATTCCTCAGCTGCGATCGCTGCTCCACGACCTGCTGCCCCAAAACTTGCAGGTAGATGACTTTGAAGTGGTGCATAGCTTTGAAACCATCGGCACCCAGACCATGCGTCTCAACGCCCGCAAGATGATCCAGACCAACGGTGACGACTTAGTATTGCTCGCGATTGAAACCGTGCTTACTCGCACCGCCGCCCAGGAGGAATAAGCGAAAGTCAGTCATCGGGCGCGTGGCAAGCCCGAACTAAAAAGGTTGATCTAGTGTATGATTTGTATGAGTTAGTTATCAACTAAGATGC